>DAIUCM010000033.1:0-30153 GCA_036846145.1 Bacteroidota bacterium | reverse complement strand
GTTATTTTTTTATAAATTTAACTATTTTTTTACTATTTTTAAATTTTTAAACCATTGAAAATTTACAGGGCGAATTTTATAATACCTTCCACAACCAAACAAACTTAACATGAAAAAACTTTTTACTTCTTTGCTTTTATGCATTCTGAGTATATCTTACGTCAGTGCACAGAGCCATTTCGAAAATTTTGACAGCTATACAGTTGGCGATTATCTTGGAAAATCATCCTCATATTGGGAAACCTGGACCAATAACCCTGGTAGTTCAGAAGATGTTAGGGTAACTAATACCGATGCCTACAGCGGCAGCAAGTCCATTTATATGGGTGCCGGAGCAACAAAAGAAGATATAGTTCTTCTGTTTAACAAAAAGAAGAAATTAACAAAAGGTCTGTTCATTCTTAAACAGCAAATGAAGATACCATCAGGCAGTTCCGGGTATCTTAATCTCCAGGGCGATACATTTTTTGGCACAGGCGGAACATGGACCACCGAAATTAAATTCAGCACTACCGGCGGATTAACGTTTACCGGCATGTCACCAGCTTTTTCTGGCACTTATCCACAGGGCAAATGGTTCGAATTTAAGTTAGTTATTAATTTATCACAAAACATCTGGGACATTTACATTGATAATATTTTAATCAGCTCTCACTCCAATTCTACTAATGTTATTACTGGTATGAATGTATATGGAGATGTATCCACAAACTCATATTGGCTGGATGATATTTACTTTGCACATTATATGCCAGGACCAGATGATGCTGGCGTACTGTCAATAGATTCACCAGCTGTGCATTGTGCCGGCAACCCGCGTAATATTTATGCAACAATAGGTAACTTTGGTAAAAACCAAATAAAGAAAGTAACTATAAACTGGAGTGTAAACGGCAAAACCCAAACAGCTGTTAGCTACACCGGCACGCTGGATACTATGAATGGCGCAGGATCAACCAAAGCCAGGGTAAAGCTTGGCAGCCACACATTTAAAAGCACTGCCGATACAATTAAAGTATGGACTTCTGACCCAAATGGCAATAAAGACACCTTGAATTTTTTTGACACAATGCTTGTAATAAGAAAACCGGTGCCGCCGCCAACTGCTAATGCAGGTGGCAGTATCAAGCAGGTTTGTAAAGGTTCATCTGTTAAAATAGGTTCAACAGCAGTAACAGGCAACCGCTACAGCTGGACGAGCAATCCGTCGGGCTTTACTTCTACAGCCTTTAATCCAAATGTATCGCCAACTGTAAATACCTGGTATAAGTTAAGGGTTACCAATAATTCAACAGGTTGTTTCAGCGAAGATTCAGTATTTGTGAAAGTTATGGATATACCCGTTGCGCAGGTAGATTCGGCAAAGGTTATATGCGCCGGTGACAGCGTGCTGATAGGAACATCATACAAAGACCCGTTCCTCAGGTACTCGTGGAGCAGCAGCCCGGGCAATTTTACATCGTACCTTAACGAAGTATATGTTAAGCCTTCTGCAACAACAAAATATACACTTATAGTGCTTGATACCGGCGGCTGTACCAATAAATATGTTGTTGATGTTACAGTAAACCCACTGCCGGTTGCATCTGCTGGTTCCGATAAATCCATCTGCAAAGGCGAATCGGTACAAATAGGCTGGCCCGCTACAGCAGGCCATACTTACAGCTGGCGAAGCATACCTGCAGGTTTTAGTTCATCGGCAGCTAACCCTACCGTAACACCTGCCGCCGACAGCACAGTTTATATTGTTACCGTAACAAACCAAAACGGCTGTATAAACCGAGATGAGGTAGTGGTAAAAACAAACCCGCTGCCGGTAGCTAACGCAGGCAGAGATACTGCAGTTTGTTTAGGTGGATCAGCCAGAATTGGCGAAGTTTCCAAAACCGGGCAATTCTATACATGGACAAGCTCCCCTGCAGGATTTTCAGATTTCAGCGCAAACCCATTAGTAACGCCAAAAGTAACAACAACTTATAAAGTTAGCGTACGAAATACAAATGGCTGCATACATACCGATTCCGTTAAAGTAACAGTTGCGCCGCAGCCGGTAGCCAATGCTGGTACGCCGAAAAGCGTGTGTATTGGCGAAAGCACAAGCATTGGATCGGCAGCAGAAACCGGTATAACTTACAGCTGGACCAGCACACCAGCCGGCTTTACCTCTGCCAGCGCCACCGTAAACGTATCTCCAACCGAAACCACAACATATAAAGTAACCGCAACAAACGCTACGGGATGTTCATCTGAAAGCCAGGTTGTAGTTACGGTTAATCAGCTGCCGGTTGCAAACGCCGGAAATGAGAAAACCGTTTGCCCTGGTGAACCCGTAAAAATTGGTACGGTACAGGCAGCAGGCATTACCTATAAGTGGACGAGCGTACCAACAGGCTTTACATCTACAGAGGCTGACCCAACCGTATCGCCAAGCGAAACCACAACTTATAAGCTCGAAGTAAGCAATGCAAATGGCTGTAAAGCAACCAGCGAGGTGAAAATTAATGTAGGCATGCCAAGCGCTGCCTATACAGTAACCAAAAAAGGCCTTAGCGCAACATTTGTAGCTGAAGATACTACATTAACTAAGTATGACTGGAATTTCCGCGATGGTAATACAGGCTCAGGCGCAAGAATTACGCATACGTTCCCGGCTGCAGGCACATATAAGGTTAAATTAACAGTAACTAAAATCGAAGGCTGTACATCGACCAGTGAAACCGAGGTAGAAATTGGCAATGTAGGCATTACGCCAGATGTTACACGTGTTAAAAATGTTAATGTATTCCCTAATCCGTTTACAAGCAGCACAACCCTTTGCTACAGCCTTGAAAAACGCGCACAGGTAAGAATATCGCTGCTTGATATTACCGGCAAACAGGTTGCTGAACTGGCCAACAATATGCTGCCGGGCGGCGACTATACGCAACAGATAAACGCTGCAAATTACAAGCTAACACCTGGTATTTATTTTATACAGTTACAGGTTGATGGCAATGGCACAACGCGTAAAATACTTAAAATAGAGTAACTTTTATTTAAACACATATATGCAAAAAGGCAGCAAGAAATTGCTGCCTTTTTGCATATATGTGTTATTACTGATCAGTAACCAATTCACTCGCAGCATCTGAATTTTCAAATAATTTAGGGTTCGGGTTGCGGACGGTTAGTAATTTGGTATTTGCGTAAATCAATCTTTTGTGCGCTGAAATGGCCTTAAATAATAATCGCTCAATCGCTGGGGCTGATTTGAACGCAGCGGAAGTTGTTACATTATTAAACAAACACTTTCTGAGTGTACATCTTTAATCAATTACCGCTGTAAGGCTTAAGGATTCTGTTTTGGTTACTTTTCGAATTACAATTTAGATAAGGTAACGCACAGCGTGCAATATCCGATTACTCACTAATCTCCGCTATTGCTCAGATTAGCGCCAGCATTAAAGGGTAATGTGCGCAGGTGAAAAGTAACCTGTGAGCCACAGGCCACCGAGCTTCGAAGTAACAACTCCCTGCTTTCGTGGCACACAAACCAGCTTTATTTACGCGAATATCATTCTATACTGGTATAATAGAGAAATTACATAATAAATTGCGGGTAAATGATTCGCGAAGCAAAAATACTTTTCAATAAATACAGGCAGCTGATACCGGTTTTACTGATGCTGTTTTTAATGGAACAGACTTTTGCCAACTCCTACGAAGTGAATTATATGTTTGGGAAAGAAACGGGCGCTTATTTGCTTTCGTGGAAAAATTATGTTGCCTTAGCACTAATATTACTGTGCCTGGGAGTATTTTTCTTTTTCAGAAAATATTATAAATACATACTTTTCGCAACGCTTATTGCCGGGCTTTTTAACCTCATCAGCTTTACCTATTATGATAGTTTTTCATATACATCGGTGAATGACAGACAAGTATTAAGATTTCAACCGGTTACATTCTTTATTATCATAATTACTTACCTCACAAACAGAAGCAGCGCAAACAGGCATATTTTACAGTTTATAAAAGATCTCAGGGGATAACTAAACCATTTTTAGGCGCTTGTATATATGCCGTATGCTAAAAACTAGCCTGCAAACCGGTTGTAAGATTATACAGGAAATGCGTTAAGGGCACAACAGGCTGGTTATCAATAGTGCCGTTAAAAGTTGTTTTCATGCGCAGCTTACCTGTTATACGCGAAGTAATGTTGGTTTCACCGCTTAAGCGATGCCGGAAATCGCCAAGCTTATTATCGTAGCCGGTCTGGTAATAAATAATGGCATTGAGCTCTACATGCTGGTTGAATTTGGCTCGCGTACTCAAATAATTGCTTACTTTGGGAATACGCGTGGTAACAATATTATCTGTGGAATTGGGCATCAGCCACTGCTCAAACTCATACATAACGGCATTCCCCAGGTAAACATTTACGTTCTCCGAGCGGAGCAAGGCTGTACGTAATCCCGCGCCGGCCAGGTAACGATGCTCTAATCGGCGGGCTACATCATACTGGTATTGGCTAAAGGTTTCGTAAGAGAATTTTCTTTTCCGGTAGAAATTTGCGCGTAAATGCGTGTATGCCGCATGCTGAAAAGTTTCCCTGCGAAGGCTTACATAATTGTATGAATTGATGGAGAAAAAACTATGCTTTTCTGAAAAGTAAACCACATCTGCCGTAGCTGTTAAACCCGTAAAATTATCGCCCTTTGGCCTGCCGGTATTCCTGTTGAAAAAGTTAAAGCCAAGGCTTCCGCTGCCCGCCAGGTAATTGGCTGAATCTTTATCTATACGCGACTTTTCTATGTTCAGTATCTGCGCCTTAGCCGCGAAATGCAGCAAAAGCAAACACATGCAAAAAATATATTTTACTGGCGTTAGAGGCATAATACAGCCTGCGAAGTTAACCACTACTGCCCTTTTTACCAGTTTTTACGCTGTTAAAGTATTTTTTGGCTTTGATATATATGCGATATTGAAAATAATCGACTGCTGCCAATATTTATATTGCCGCTTTGCAGGAATATCGCGATTAAATCAATTTAGGAAAAATCGGCGTATGATTACAGGCTGATGAAATACAGGGAGATGCTTTTGCAAGAATCTGAAACAAAATGAATAGGCCCAAAGCCACCATAGTTAAAGCGTTAAAAACAAGTAAATTCTGATAAACTTTTATCCTTTTTTATTTGTAATATTGTGAAAGATTAGTTACCTGTATTTTAAGCGAGTCAAATGAAGAAAAAAGCAACAACAGGCTGGAAGGAAATTGCAATTAAAGCTGCTGATCAGAAAAAAAAGATAAATGATTATCTTTCAAAAGGGATAAAACCCAAAGAAATAAATGGAATCAAATTCGTTAATCCAAGGGATTTATCCATATGATACTGATGAGGCCGGCTGGTACTTCACTACAGATTTTGGCATAACTTATACTGTTTATTTAGTCGAAATTAATGCTGAAGGTGTAGTTCCGCCACCAGGAAGGTTATTTCAATTTGGCTTTCACCCACTAAATAAACCACACGATTTTCGGCTTGAGAATCGAGATGTGAAAATCAAGCGTACCATTATCTCTATACTTGTAAATGAGATTCTTATAAATCCGGATTTTATTATTTATTACGTTTGCGATAGTTCAGATGGCGGAGCGAGAACAAGGAATATTCTTTTCAGCATGTGGGTCAAAGAGCTTATGCCAGGAAATATTCTAAAATTTTCATTTACGGTTGATAGAGATGACACACTGGAGCTGATCTACGCATCTGCTTTGTTATTAGATACTTATAGAGAGAAAGATATAATCAGCAAAACTTTGCCGGTTTATTTTCAAATGTCAAAAGGCTAGTACGCTTATTCTACTCACTCAAGGCCGCTTCCCGAAGCATTTTCCACACTTCGTATATATGGGCAGCCTGCGCGGAGATGTAATGCTGCAGTTTCAGCTTCGTGTCAAATCCGCCAAAAAGATCTTTAACATCAAACAAAGTTTCGTAAGCTACACCGGCCATATATTCGCTGCGGATGCCGCCATTTTCCAGCTGATTATCGATACCTAAAACCGGCAGAACCGATAACATGGAACAGTCTGCAGAAAGGCGCGCATGATACAAATATTTCTTCTGGAAAACCTCTGCCAAATCAATCACTTTGCGTAATCGCTTGCCGACTTCATCAGTGAAAGCAGGGTATTTCTGCGCGCAATCTTTCAGCACCCGCAATTCATTCGGCTGGCCGTAAATAAAAATAGTTTGTATATCTTTTGTAGCTTCCAGGAATTGTTTTAACATATCTTCCTGCAAACCGGGCTTTTCCGGCGCAAGATAAAAGTATTTTTCCGGCTCGGCACATATGTGGCCCAGCTTGGTAAGGCTGAAAGCGAAAGGCAAATTCTGGTACGGCCGCAAACCGCTGATAGGCGGAACCGCCGGGCGCGCCGAAGAAATATGCAGGAAAGCAGCGGGAAATTTCGCCGATTCCGTATATTTTCTAATAGCCGGTTTATCTAAATAAGTTTCGTCTTTATGGAAATAATCGAGCTGGATTTTTTGCTTCCTTGTTAATGGAAAATCCTGCGGAATATCTTTGGCCTCAACAATTCCCTGCTTGTACAAATGCCATTTGCGGTCGTCTTCCAGCTCGCTTAATTGAAAAACAGATTTCTCAGCGACATGCTTCCAGCAAAACTGCTGAAAATCACAAGGATACGGCGTAAAACAATGGCGGCCAATATCCATAGGCGGAATTTCGCGGTAACGCAAAGTTTCCTTCGCCATATAAATGCCGCTGATGACAGAAAGCGCTCTTTCCGCAACTTGTTCCGTGACATCTATGATCTTGAAAAGCCCGTCCAGTTCCAGTTTTGCGCCGCGTACATAATCACGATTAAGGTGAACCAGCGAGAAGCTTTTTAAGGGAAATCCGCTTTTTGTAATTACATGATTTTGCAAAGCTGCATCGCGCAGAAAAGTTTCGGAAGGCTGCAGGCTCGATTTTACTTCGTATGCGTGCCAGCCATCTTCACGTTTCACCAGGATATCAAGCGCAACCAGGATATCGTTATACAAAAACGCCGCTTCGTAAATTACTTTTTTGCCGTCTGCAATGTATTTCTGCGTTAGGTTTACCGATTTTTTATACTGCCGAGGAGTTTTCCATCCTGCATCAACGCCACCGGGAAATAACTTTTGCGCCAGTTCGCCAACCGAATGCCCGCGATTAAAAATAGCCTGCTGCTCCTCGCTTATTTTATCGCGCAGATACGTGTGCCGCTTGTATAAATACAAGGATTTCTGGCACTGCAGGCTGCGGATAAAAGTAGATTTGCTGAGAAGATTTTTCGACATAAACGATTTGCAGGTACAAAGATGGCTAATTTAAAACAGCTTTGGGTGCGAATAAATTTCGATTGTTTGAAAAACCTAATTTTGCGCCATAATGCTCAGCACATTTGTACTTTTATACCTGCTGGTAACAATTGTAATTGGTTTACTGGCTGCGCGACTGGTAAAAAACTCAAACGATTTTTTACTGGCCGGAAGAAAGCTGCCATTATTCATGAGCGCCGCCGCACTTTTTGCTACCTGGTTTGGTGCAGAAACAGTTCTCGGCGCTTCATCCGCTTTTGCACAAGATGGCTTAATTGGCGTGGTTGAAGATCCGTTCGGCGCAAGTTTATGCCTGTTTTTGATCGGCATATTTTTCGCTCGCAAATTGTACCGGATGGATATTCTTACTTTCGGCGATTTTTATCGTTTGAAATATGGAAAATGGGTTGAATTATTTGCCTCTATTTGCCTCATTTTATCTTATTTAGGCTGGATTGCGGCGCAAATGGTTGCCACAGGCTTGGTAATACATTTGGTAAGCGGAATGGATATGCAGCTGGGAATAATTATTGGCAGCCTGGCAGTTGTGCTTTATACATTTTTCGGTGGCATGTGGAGCGTTGCCGTTACCGATTCCGTTCAAATGGTTTTGATAATTGTTGGTTTATCAGCGGCATTATTCCAGCTTCATCAACTACAACCGGCTGCCGATCTTATTGCTGAAACGCCTCGCACTTTCTTTCATTTTTTGCCTGAAAATAAGCCTGTTGATATGCTGAATTATTTCGCGGCCTGGATCACCATTGGCCTTGGTTCCATTGCGCAGCAGGATGTTTTTCAACGTGTTATGGCATCCAACACAGAAAAAACAGCCGTTCGGGCAAGTTATTTAGGTGGATTTTTATACCTGACGATTGCTTTGATTCCGTTGCTGCTGGCATTATACGGCCGCAGTTTTTTACCGGAATTTTTAACTGATGAAAAAGACATCCAGCTGATGCTGCCAAGCCTTATTATGAAGCATACGAGCCTTTGGGTACAGATTGTGTTTTTCGGTGCCTTGCTTTCGGCCATAATGAGTACCGCCAGCGGTGCTTTACTGGCACCATCTTCCATTCTTGGCGAAAACATTATCAGTCATTTTTTAATAAAAGATCAGCCTGAAAAACTTTTGCTTTTTTCAAGAATCGGTGTGCTGGTTGTTGCAGCTGTTTCCCTTACTATGGCCTTGTTAAAATCAAATATTTACGAGCTGGTTGGTGAATCTTCCGCCTTAAGTTTGGTAAGCCTTTTTGTGCCTATGGTTGCGGGAATTTACTGGAAACGCGCAAATACTGCCGGAGCGCTTTTAAGTATTTTTAGCGGTATGCTTATATGGCTTTTGTGCTCGTATTTAGGAACTGTAATCAACCCTATTATTTATGGTTTGGGTGCCAGTATTGCCGGAATGCTTTTTGGTGGATTTTTTATCAGGAAGTAGCTTAATAATATGCTTACCCCAAACCACCTTATCAACCCATAAAATTATTTTACTGTTTGTAACCGGCATATTAATCGTCCAGCAAAACGCGCATTTTTTAGAAGCATTTTATCTATATAATAATGACATGTAATTTAACCTGCTCAGAATAAATAATTAAAAAATTAGCTAATATAGAAACATGTTCATAAACTTTAGCGCTTTTGCATCCTATGTTTTAACACTTTGCTACGAAATCTTTTTACTTAACAGTAATATTTTCTTAAATATATGGCTGGAACTAAAGAGCAGGAAAAAAAACAGCTTACCCGCGAGCGCTATAAACTTCTGAACGCCCTGCAACATACGCTGGAAGCGCCAATGATTTTCCTGGGATTTTTATGGCTTGTGTTGCTGGCTGTAGAACTATTATGGGGTTTAAATTCATTTCTGCAGGGCTTAAGTACGGTAATCTGGGTAATTTTTATACTTGATTTTGTGGTGAAGCTAATTCTTGCGCCTGATAAATCAAAATTCCTGAAGAAGAATATTCTAACCATGATATCGCTGGTAATTCCTGCATTGCGCATATTCCGTATTGCAAGGGCTTTCAGGGTGGTGCGCTCATTCAGGCTGGTAAAAGTGGTAAGTTCGGTTAACCGTGGCATGCGCAGCCTGGCCGCAACTTTCAGCCGCAGGGCGTTTGGCTATGTTTTTATGCTTACGCTGATTGTTACCTGCCTTGGCGCTGCCGGTATGTTTGCCTTTGAAAAAGAAGCGAACCCGGCATTCGGCAACTATGGTGAAGCTTTGTGGTGGACAGCCATGCTTTTATCATCATTAGGCAGCGAGTACTGGCCTAAAACACCCGAAGGCAAAGCATTATGCTTTTTACTGGCCTTGTATGGTTTCGCCGTTTTTGGCTATTTTACCGCAACACTGGCCAGCTTTTTTATGGGCCGCGATGCTCAAAGCGCCAAAGGCGAAATTGCCGGCGCAAAGCAGCTAAGTGCCATGCAACAGGAGTTAGCAGCAATAAGGCAGCAGCTTGAAATGCTTAACAGGCAGAGCTCAAAATAAAAAATGCTTTGTAATTAACTATTAATTACAAAGCATTTTATGGAGAAACTATATATGTAACTTTATATTTTACTCAGATGCAATTTCTTTTGGTTCTTCTGCTCCATTCTTTAAAAGTATCTTAACTGTTTCATAGCCATCGCCCATTCCTTTTTCATCGGCTGCCTTGGCTATTTGCAGCGGCGTAGTTCCATCTTTTGTTTTACGGTTGGGATCAGCGCCTGCTTTCAGCAAAATCCTGGTAGCATTTGCGTGGCCTTTACGCAACGCAAAATGTAAAGGTGTATCGCCTGCATAATTGGTATTGTTTACATCGGCGCCGGCCGTAAGCAGCATTTCCATAATTTCCTTATTGTTCTGCTCGGCGGCAAAATGCAAAGGCACGTTACCTTCAACATCTTTAAGATTAATACTTTCCTGCTTATCGGTAAATACTTTAACACAGGTTGTACGGTTTAGCTTAATGGCTAAGGTAAGCGGTGTTTCACCATTTTTATTCCTGGCCTGCGTACGCACTTTCTTTTCCAGCAATGCTTTCAGCATTTCCGCCTCATTGGCTTCAACAGCTTTGTGCAGCAGCGTGTTTCCATCTTTATCTACTACAGTAACATCTGCATCGTGCTTCACCAAAATAGCTACTACCTCATTGTGGCCGCCTTCTATAGCCAGCTGCAGGGCAGAGTTTCCGTTTACATCGCGTGCAGTAATTTTGGCACCATCTTTCAGTAACTGTTCAACATATTTTGCATCGCCGAAGCGTGCAGCATTTACTAGCTTGCTATCAAGCACCTGCGCCATTGCGCTGTTGCCCAGCAATAATCCAATAGCAATTATATATATAAATTTCATATTTTTTTGTATTTATCTAATATTAATCCTGATAAAAATAATAAACAAAAAAGCGTATGAATGTTTAACAAAACCCAATAAATTTATTGTAAGCGCTTAAAGGCAAATAATATGCGGGCCGGCAAACATAAATCACTAACCAGTAGCCAGCCATTGTTATTTCAGTATCTCGGCAAATAAAAAGCCCCGCACAGTTTATGTGCGGGGCCCTCCATAATAACCAATTAATGTTCTACTAAATTCCTCCTCTCAACTCGTGCAGCTTTAAACGATAAATTTTGTAAATAACCAATTTCTTACGTTTATCATAAAAGCCCGAAACTTTACTAGTTATAACCTTACGCATATGGATATCTTTTTTCTGATTCAAAACTATTTCAATTTTCTCCCGGCGTAAAATCAATCTGCCGGCCTGTATTACAGTTGTAAGAAAAATTAGCAATTGTAGCACTTTATCCTATTGTGAGTACAGCAATAAGTGCTTTTTAAAATTTCAGGCGGAAAAATGCTATGTAATAATTGTTGGCTAAATTGCAAATAATTAACATTTACCTGTTATGCGTAGTAAAATTGTAATATTGACAGGTGCGGGCATAAGCGCCGAAAGCGGCATACCAACATTCAGAGATGCGGGCGGCCTTTGGGAAGGATATAATATTTATGAGGTTGCCACGCCTGAGGGCTGGAAGAAAAATCCCACACTGGTGCTCGATTTTTATAACCAGCGGCGCAAAGGTGTTCGTAATGCACAGCCCAACGAAGCCCATTTTGCGCTGAAAAAGCTTGAGGAGAATTTTGATGTAGTAATAATTACCCAGAACATTGATAACCTGCACGAAAAAGCGGGCTCAGCCAAAGTAATGCACCTGCATGGCGAGATACTTAAAGCGCAAAGCGAAAAATATCCTGAACTGGTATATGAACTGGGTGAAAAAGATATAAAAATGGGCGATGTTTGCGAAAAAGGTTACCAGCTTCGCCCAAATGTGGTTTGGTTTGGCGAAGCGGTGCCTATGATCGAATCCGCCATGCAGGAAGCCGCAACTGCCGATATTTTTATGGTAATTGGTACTTCTATGGCGGTTTACCCGGCAGCGAATTTGATTTATTATGTGCCAGCGCATGCGAAAAAGTTTATTATAGATCCAAATATACCAGCCGGCCTTAACGAGAAGAATCTTATAAAAATACCTGAAAAAGCAGCTGTTGGCGTACCAGACCTGGTAGATAAATTGTTAAGCGCTGAAGTTTAAATCGATCCTGTGGCGTTGCCCAGGCTCGATTATTACGCCCCTTCAGGGCTTGGTTTGGCAAATTTATCATTGAAAACGCACGAATGATTTACAGATACTTTTTCAGTAAACTTTACATTTTAACGCATGAATAGATGCTGAAATGAAATGTTCCAGATCAATATAATTCTGCAATTTTTCGATTTTGCAGTTTTTCAACTACATTACAATTAACTTTGTAAAGTATATACTCTAACACGCTGATCAACACAAATGGAATACGATCCTATAAAAGCCAAACTTGGCGTGCTTTTCAACAGCACTACTCTCTTTCGCAAAACATTTTATAAATTACTGGATCTTTTGCTCCTGCGCGCCTGGCACGTACATAAAGACCTGCGTTTGTGGATGACGAAATATAAAGGCAAGGCCGATATCCTGGATGCAGGTTCCGGTTTTGGACAATATTCATACTTTTTAGCTAAAAATCATCCGCAGTATAATATTCTTGCTGTGGATGTTATGGAAAAACAAATTGCCGATTGCAGCCAGTTCTTCAGGAAAGCAGGATTAAACAATGTTACCTTCCGCGTTGAGGATCTTGTAACTTTCCAGAACCCGAACGCATACGATCTTATTGTTTCTGTAGATGTTATGGAGCATATTCTGGAAGATGTGCAGGTTTTCAAGAACTTCTACGCAAGCTTAAAACCGGGCGGCATGCTGCTTGTAAATACACCAAGCGACCAGGGCGGTAGCGACGTAAAAGAGGAAGGGCAGGAGAGCTTTATTGGCGAACACGTACGCGATGGTTATAATATAGAAGAGATACAGGAGAAGCTGCGCAGCGTTGGTTTCACCAAAATTGATGCACGCTACACTTACGGTGCGCCGGGTAAAATATCCTGGAAATTATCTATGAAATACCCAATGCTTATGCTGAATAAATCTATGGCGTTTGGCGTATTGCTACCGTTTTATTACGCGGTTACTTACCCGATTAGCTATGTGTTAAATAGTTTCGATGTAAGCGGAAAGCACAAAACCGGCACCGGCCTGGTTGTAAAAGCCTGGAAGTAATAGTTCAATGATCAGTTAACAATTATCAATGAACAATATTATCTACTCATATATCAATCTACCAAAAAATGCTTTACTGATAATTGTTAATTGATTATTGAACATTGAACCTTCCTTTCTTCATAGCGCGCAGGTATTTTTTCTCCCGTAAAATATCCAATGTAATACATATTATTGCAGGCATTTCGCTTGCAGGTATAATGGTGGGCGCTTTTGCTTTGATTACTATTTTATCTGCTTTCAATGGCTTTGAAGAAGTAGTAAGCAAGCTGTACAATACTTTCGATTCAGATCTTAAAATATCGCCGGTAAAAGGTAAATATTTCGAGCCCGATTCTGCTAAAATGGTACAGATACGCAAGCTGCCTGGGATTGCTGCTGTAACGCCTGTTATTGAAGAAAACGCGCTCGTAAAATACCGCGAAAAGCAAACCATCGCCACGTTTAAAGCTATTGATCCGCCTTACCTGCGCAGCACCGGAATTGACAGCATGATTTTTTTAGGCGAACCAGTTTTAAATGAAGATGATGTTGATTTTACACTTGTTGGCGCCGGTGTAGGTTCAAAACTAGGCTTGCAGGGTTATGATGAAAATTACCTGGTGCAGATCTACGTCCCAAAAAAAGGCGAACATACTGTGCTGAACCCGGAAAAAGCATTCAACCGGAAAGGAATTTTCTGCGGAGGAATTTTCTCTATTCAGCAGGATTTTGACAGCCGTTACCTGCTGCTGCCCATTAGCTTTGCAAGGGAACTGGTGCAGGAAGAAAAGAAAGTTACAGGCCTGGAAATAAATGTAAAAGCCGATGATAATGTTGAAAAAACAGGCAAACAGGTTGCCGAAATTTTAGGTGAAGATTTTAAAGTGCTGGACCGCTACCAGCAGCAGCCATTGCTTTATAAAGTTATGCGCAGCGAAAAACTTGCTGTTTACCTGGTGCTGTCTTTTATCTTATTAATTGCAGCGTTTAACCTCATAGGCGCATTACTGATGCTGGCTATAGAAAAGAAAAAAGATATGGCCATTCTGATGAGTATGGGCGCCACACCTAAACTTATTCAGAACATCATCATGCTGGAAGGGCTGATCCTTTCTTTTACAGGCGCTGTGGCAGGAATAATATTGGCCACCATTGTTTGCTGGCTGCAGATGAAATATGGTTTCGTGAAAATTGCAGAAGGCTCTACTTTTGTAATACAGGCTTACCCGATTGCATTTAAAATCTGGGATTTTGTGCTTGTACTTGTAACGGTAATTGTTTTAGGTTTTGTGGCATCTTATTATCCGGCGCACCTGGCCAACCGCAAAACAGATGTAGATGCTTTGCGCGGAAGGCGATAGCGAAATTTTGAATTTTGAATGCTGAATTTTGAATGGGCTTAAAGCATTTTTCAGCCGATGCATATATGGGAATCATGTATTTTATTTTACAATTAATCATTTTGCTTTCTTCAATTCCGTTTAACGTTCATCAGTTGAAGAATATCAAAGCACTGTTTCTATTTTCCCCGTTAATTCAACATTCAAAATTTTAAAACTCCATATCTATATTTCAAAAAAAATGCTTCACAGTTTTATCTGCGAAGCATTTTCTAAGAAACACATATATGCAATGGAAATGCTTAATGCTGAATAATTAACTTTTGCATGCTTTCTCCATTAGAACGGATAAAATAGATACCATTTTTAAGATATTCTAACGGCAATTTGTGTAATTCGAAAGGCTGCACTTTAATAGTTTTTAATACTTTCCCTAAAATGTTTACCAAATGTATTTCTTTAGCTTCATTCCCTTCATTCTTAATATATAAATAGTTTGAAGCAGGATTCGGGTATATATGCAATTGGCTGGAAATGCTTTGCGTGCGTTCTTTTCTTATGCCGACAGGTTCAGTCATTTTACTCAGCGCTGTATTGGTAATTACAGGTTTCTGATAATCGAAATAAATGTATGCGGTGTTCCTAATTTCCGTACCAATGGCTAAACCCGGTTTTATTTGCGCCGTGTAGTTAATGAATCCGTGGCTTAATGGCTCATTAGTGTTGCTATCCGGCAATAAAATTCCATCGAAAATCCATTTAAATACATTATTCTTAATGTCGAGCTTGTATTTGTGGCTTGCCGAATTCATCATCACTTTTGTAAGTGGTAAATTCGTATCAACTGTATCAATAATTGTTACCCTGTAAGCTGTATCGGTTCCGGTATTCTGAAAACGGATCTGGTATCGTAATTCTTTGGTTTCTTTGGTTATATCGCCTTCGGGGAAAGAGGTTTTATCGTTCGGATCTACGGCTGCTACAACTCTTTGTTTCAAAGTGTCAATATTATCATTCATGCTGCTATCAATCCAAGAATCGCCACCATCGAAAGCTGCAATCAGCATTACAGAATCATTCAATGTTGCTGAATCCAATCTCGCCTGGAAAGTGATACATCTTTTTTCACCAATTTCAAGTGAATCAAACTCCCATTCTGCAAAAGGGAAAGTGTAATTTTTGGCTGCTGGGTTTGAAGTGAAATTGGTAAATGCGGAATCTATTTTCAAATGAAGTAAGCCGGCAGCTTTTGTTGTGCCTACATTTTCATAACATAGAGTATAATTTTCTGTAAATCCTTGCCTCGCGCGCCAGCCTGTGGAACCTGTGAGTGTCACTCTTATATCTTGTGCAGAATATTTCGGTGCTACGGCAAAATTGTTATTATCATAAACTGTATCTGTCTGTGCATTTACACTAATGGCTGAATCATTATCAGGGCAGCTTTGCTTCCAGTATTTCTTAGGCAATGCTTTAATATCGTATTTACCAGGCCCGGTATAAAAAGTAAACTCCCCTTCGGCATTAGTATTTACATATGTTCCGTCTGGTAATAATTGTACAAAAACATTTTCCTTTTTACGCTCAGAATTATCCGCAATACAATCTGAGTTAAAATCATGATACACTTTTCCGCTGATCTTTACGACATTGTTCAATCTAAAAACATACGTTGAATCTGGTAATTTGGAACCACCGCCAGCAAGAACTAGCTGATTGGCTGATGCAACACCATGGCTCATCATTTTTTGCCCTATAATATTCGAGAAATCTATATTTAAAGGTACCCAGGCAGTACTATCCCAAACCAGTACAAGACTTGTAATATTATTCTTTATAAAGGTGCCAATTCTATAAAGTCTGTTATTGTAGCTTATTATGTTCTTTGTAAAGCCATAAGTATATTCATTTATGAAGCCATTGTTAAGTAAATGCATTTTCTGTCCGTCCCAATATTCAACGGAATCTGCATATCTCTTATCGTTGAAATAAGCATTTTTTCGGTAATGTATATATCCGTTTTTATGGTGGTCGAAGCTGAAAAGATACCAGCCATGTTGTATAATTCCTGCACTTAAAGAAGCATCCTTCGCAGCAATCCAGCCATTGCCATCCCACTCCAATGGTGGTGATGCATAATTCCCATTGAAATAGCCTGTCAGATACAATTTATTGCCAAGCTTCTCAAATTTAGTATAATTAGCATAAGCATTGGTGCTATTTGTACTTGCAGCGGTCCAGCCTGTACCATCGTAATAGGCTATGTTAAAATTTTGGTTGTTCGGTTCGCTGTGTACAAAAAGCTTTTCATCGTAAATAACAGTTTTGAGGTACCAGCTATAATAACTGAAATTGTATGGCAGTGAGGTTATCACACTCCATTTGCTACCATCCCATTTTATCAGGCGAGACTGACCATGAAGACCAGGTAAACTATCCATAAACCCGTTGATGTAAAAATCGCCCTTTAACATATGCAGAGATTGTACGGGAACTTTCATATTAGAAGTAAATACATTCTTTCTCATATAAGGCAGGCTTGCTTTGGTTGCCCAGCTGATTCCATCCCAAGCCAAAATTTTAAGTGTATCTGTATAATTACTAAGATAAGTTTTAGCGTGCAATACCGCATATAGTGTATCGTTGTGAAGCTGTATGGCAGCTATTGTATCTTTAAAAGTGCCGATTTTTTCTATCTGCCCTTCCGCCTTTTGCGCTGAACAAAAAACTATAAAAAACAGCAACACTTGCCATATATGCTTCATGCTGAAAATGCTTTGGGTAATGTAAAATCTATTCATAAGCTTGGTTTATTTAGTAGTGGTTGTAGTTTTAAAAAGGTGAAAAACGCAGGCTGAAACCCAATCCTACAGATGAAAATGTTTTGTTTTTTAGTGCATCTTTTCTTTGTACGGGCTGCTGGAAAAACTGCCAGCTTGGCTCAAGTCCTACGCTAATGCTTTTATTAAAGTTGTAATAGATGGCTGGTGAGAAATTCAAAGTCCAGTTTAGCTTGCGTAAATTTTCTGTGCTAATATCTTCCAAAGTAAGATCATCCGGGCGAATATCTTTTCCGGAAGCATTTAGTAAGATCATAGCAGAACCGCCCGCACGAAAAGCCAGGCTGAGGCGTTTTGAAATCTTTCCTTCATAGCCAAAAAGGAATGGTATGCTTGCAAACGAGTATTCATTTCTGCCGGTAAATTGCGTGCCGATGGTATCTTCTATTTCTATATAACCCAATATGTTGCGCGTTGCGGAATCTATTACAGGAATCTCGTTATTGTAGTAATTATAATTTACGTTTTCGAAACTACGACTGTAGCGTAAACCGCTTTGCAAACTCAGGCCTTTCCATATATTATACTGCAGAAAAATACCTGCATTGTACCCGCCAGCCGGCCTTACTTGTCCTGGTGCTGTAGTGAAATAATTTTTATGAACTTGCTTTGCTTTTTCTCCAGCCGATCCACCGCTGCTTCCTGTAAGTTCCGGTGCTATAAAAAAACCGACAATAAATTTTCGCTCGCCATTGGGTTCAAAAAACTTAATTTTCTTTTGCGAGGGTTTCTTTATAGTCTCATTTGTATCGCTTTTTTCAGTTACAGCTACTTCCTCTGATTGTGTTTCTACAGCGGCAAGTAAAGAATCACCCACAATTGCATTTTCAATATTATTTTTTGCTGCATTTTCTATCGTATTTCTGGCAACTGGAAATATATCGCCCGATGCTGTTTTACCGGTTTTTATCTCCTGTTCTGCAATGCTTTTTTTATTCGATTCAGAAAATGTTTTATGAATCAAGCCATTTGTTGCGTAATTAGAAGAACTGTGGTTTTTACGTTGATTTGAATGAAGCGCTTTACTGTTTAGTGAATTATTATCAGTAGTTGTATTTGCATTTTTATCTTGCTTATTTCCAGGTTTTGCAATTGCATTACCGGGAAAATTCTCAGTATTTGAAAGCATTTTTTCCGGCTTGCTTATATGGGAATTTGAAGTTTCTGTTTGCAGATTAGCCGTTTGATAAGAATTTGCTTGCTGAAACCAGAAAAATAGCCCGGCGGAAGCAGAGATCAATAATAAAAACAAAGAAGAAATTAAGCGCCAGCCAAATAAGGGCCGTTTTCGCTCAGGCTGCAGGCGGCGCTGTATTTCCGCCCAGTCCTGCGCGGAAGTTTCGCCCTGCAGGTTCTGCAGCGAGCGCTGCAGCAGCTCGTCTATTTTATGTTCAGGATGCTTTTTCATAGATTACTTTTTTTTTGGCCAGCATAGCAGCCAATAATTTGCGTGCACGGGAAAGTTGCGCTTTAGAGGTTCCATCGGTAGTGCCCAGCATAGCGGCAATTTCTTTGTGCGAAAAGCCATCTATACAGTAAAGATTTACCACAACACGGTATTTTTCGGGCAGGCTTTGTACCATTTCCAGCACATCCTGTTGCGAGAGATCATTCAAAAGAAAATGCTGCAGTTCATCTTCTTCGGTTTCATGTTGTGCTGCTTCGGGGAAATCTTCGCCCATATATAAAGTGCGGCCGGAATGCTTGCGGATGTAGCTGATGGCCGTATTTACAAAAAGCGCGCTCATCCAGGTTTTTATGTTGCTATTGCCTTTGTAAGATTTTATGCTTGTAAAAACCTTAATAAAGCCTTCATGCAAGAGGTCGCGGGCATCTTCCTGGTTGCGTGAGTAACGTAAGCAAATGCCCATCATAGCCTGCGAGTACAGCCCAAAAAGCTCCGACTGCGCCTGTCGGTCGTTTTTCTGGCATCGCTTTATTATGTTTTGGTCAGGCTGCAAAGTTTTCCCCGTTTTAAAGCTTAGACGAAGCTTTTACGAAAGGTTGCAAAAATTTCTGAAGAATTATTATAAATCGCCAATTAAAATATCAGATCAATAAAATAATCGAGCAATTTCAGCAGCAGGAAACGCCATATATCGGGTTATAAAAAAATACCTTAGTGCGGCCAAAACATTTTAACATATTTTGCATTTTCAGAGCTAAAAGAGAAAGTATTTAGCAGTAAATTGCTTTGCCATATACAAAAGCCCGCATCCTTAAACGTATCATAAACAGAACTACACAATGAGCCAACTCAGCCAGCTTGCAGAAACACTCATCGGCTCGGAAATAGTACGCCTCGGCAACAAAATAAGCGAGCGCATACGCAACGGTGAAAAGATTTACAACTATACAATCGGCGATTTCGACCCGAAAATATTTCCTGTTCCGCTGGCGCTGGAAGATGGCATCATTAACGCATATAAAAACCGCTATACCAATTACCCGCCGGGCGATGGCTTGCTGGAGCTTCGCAAAGCGGTTTCGCATTTCATCCGCACATTTGAGGGTGTAGAGTACGAAGCAAACGAGATACAGATTGCCAGCGGCGGAAGGCCGTTGATATACTCGCTTTTCCGTACCATTGTAGATGCCGGCGACAAAGTAATTTATGCCGTACCCAGCTGGAACAACAACCATTATGTACACATGACCGGCGGCGAACATTGTATGATTGAAGCCTTGCCGGAAAACGATTTTATGCCAACTGCAGAAGCCATTGCGCCACACATTAAAGGCGCTACCTTGCTTTGCCTCTGCACGCCGCAAAACCCAACCGGCACTATACTTGGCAAGGCTGAATTTGAGAAAATCTGCGATCTTGTAATTGAAGAAAATTCGCGCCGCCAGCCGGAAGAAAAGAAACTAT
The DNA here is from genome assembly GCA_036846145.1 of Bacteroidota bacterium. Lineage (GTDB taxonomy): Bacteria > Bacteroidota > Bacteroidia > CAILMK01 > CAILMK01 > DAIUCM01. Next base: position 10,103 of record DAIUCM010000033.1, on the reverse strand, counting down.
ATGTACTGTTTGACCAGATGTATTTTACGCTAACTTACGGCGAAACCAAGCATTATAATCCTGTAACGCTGCGCCCGCAAATGCGTGAATATACCATTTTTGTAGATGGCATGAGCAAGGCTTTCGCCGGAACCGGATTGCGTGTTGGCTGGGCTTTCGGACCTGAAAAAGTGATTGCCAAAATGCGCGCTTTACTAAGCCACATTGGTGCCTGGGCTCCCATGGCGGAACAGAAAGCAACAGCCGAATTCCTGCTGAAAACAAATGCTATAAAAACATATTTCACCGAGTTTAAAGCCGGGCTCGCGTTGCGTTTAAACCGCATTTATGATGGCTTTATTTCGCTTAAGCAAAAGGGTTTTAATATTGATGCCGTTGCGCCACAAGCCGCCATATATTTAACGGTGAAAATTGATTTAGCCGGTAAAAAATTTAATGGTGAGGTTTTACAGGATCAGTCTGCCGTTACAGATTTCCTGCTCAGCGAAGCCAAACTGGCTATTGTTCCTTTCTACGCTTTCGGCGCAGATGCAAATTCGCCCTGGTACAGGCTGAGTGTTGGTACAATTAAGCTGGAGGAAATTGATGAGATGCTAGGTAAATTGGAAAGTGCGTTGGGGAAGGTGGAGTAAATGTTATTTTTCTATTAATCTTTTTAATTTAAGAAACAAATCACATTCTTTATCCAATAGTTGCAACCCCAGACTATAATAATGTTTTGCCTCATCAATTTTACCTATTTCATAGTAAAGTTGCGAAATAAAACCAAGGATATAAGCTGCGTTATTTTCACGAATCAGCAAGCTTAACTGGTAAGCAAACTTTGCATCAGTTAAAGCTGAAAATACCAACCCATCTTTTGCTTCATATATAGCTTTGTCAAAAAATACTTCGGCTAAATCTCCAGTACAAAATTTAAATTTGTCTGCAATTTCATTATGAAATGATAAATGTTCAAAAATCATAGTTTCCTTTAATAATATATCTTTCTTCTAAATAATTTAGCCATTTGATAAATCTTTCTTCGGAAGCTATTGATTTGGCTTTTTTTATGAAACTTTCGTAAGTAATTGCAACAAATTTGGATTGGGAGCTATGCTCAAAACAAGCCGAATATCTTTTGCAGGCATTTTGGTAATAGCTATTTCCTTTAGGAAAAAAAGTTATCAGAGTTGCATGTTTTATTCCCAAATTCGGCGCCCTTAAGCATGCTTCAGCCAAAAGCTGATTTCGCCAAATTTGCCTTAAAGAATCGATCTTTAATTCTTCAATCCTATCGCTTTTATAAATATTGCTTTCTCTGGTTAATTTATTATATGGGGAATCTTCTTTTGATATCAATTCCGATTCTTTTTTCCCTATTTCATAACCATGTTCTGTATATTTCACTTCAATTCCAAAAATACCTTTTCCGCCGTCAACATGCGTATATTCAATATAAGTATCAAAAGAGGTTCTATCATTCAATAACTTACGCGCTTCTTTCGGCGCATGCTCTATATGTATTTTTCTAATTTCTGAAATTGTATTATTACAAAATTGATTTAACAATATTCTTGCAAACTTTTTATCGCGCTCTAAAGGAATGAAAAAATTGAATGGTATGTGTTCGCTACGTAACATATTAGCAAACAATTTCTCGCTATATTTTTTACTCACATCTTTCACCGCGTCTAATATTTCAAACTCTTCACGATAAAAGTTGAAACCTGCCGCTGCATCTCTTTCGCATAACATATTCCCATAATTATTGTAAAACTTACTTACATTCTCAGTCCGAAATCTAGACTGATGTAAACGCGCTTTTTCACGAAAGCCGGTTTTGTCCATTACTTTATCTTTATGGTACTGTTTACCGTAATCGTTTATCATATTAAAGTATTTTTTTGAAATTTATATATAAAACGAATAAGTGCCTCTTCAAGTTACATCGGCTTGCATAAAAAATTTATTAAACCATTTTTCAGCAAACTCATATGTGTAAATTCCTTGCAAAAGACGCGATAAATCGCCGTCTCTACAAATGCATCAGCTTTCCCAAACATTCCTTCAATCAATCATTCTCACATTCATTCATTACCCAAAACCTCTGCCAGAACGCTCCAAACCAAATCCGGCTCATAACCTTTTGTCATGGCGAAACGGGCGGCTTTCTGTTTGCGAACCTGAAGCATTTTTTCGGCACGTAGCATATGGAGTTTTTTCTCGAGAAGCGTTTTCAAGCGCGCGCGGTATTGCTCAGGATTTATTTCTGTTTGTAAGGAAGTTCGCACCAAATAACTGGAAACGCCTTTCTGCTTCAACTGCTCTTCGATCTTCTTTTTTCCCCAGCCTTTGGTGCGGAATTTACCGCCGGCCAAAGCTTTCGCAAATCGCTCTTCGTTGAGGAAACCCTCTTCCATCAGCTGCACGCTAACTTTATCAATATCTTCATTATCGAAACCCCAATCGTAAAGCTTGCGGCGAACTTCCTGGTGGCAGCGTTCCTGGTACGCGCAATATTTGCGCATCCTTTGCATCGCCTCGCTGAAATTGTATTTTTTTGGCCTGAACACGATAAACAATCCTGAAATTTGCAGCTTTAAAATAGCAGGCACCTCTAAAAACTTCAAAGTCAAGGCGTGCAGAAAATTTAATCCCCTTATTACAGTTGTAAATGAGGATTTTAAATTTGACAGTACAACGCAGAGGTTGATGTTTTTAGAGGTGCCTGGTGCTTTTTGCACTGTTATGTAACAAACTTCGGCATAAAAGTATTTCATTGGGCAATAAAAGAACGCTTTATTTTCTGTACGCAGCCAATTCTATCTCAGGGTTTGCGCAGGGAATTACCATGCTTGCCATACCTTGGTATTTTGCAAGCATGGTGAAAAACAGCGCGCTTTTTGGAACGGCTTATTCTGTAATTACCATTATTGGTATTGGCTGGATATTATATGCCGGAACCATTATAGACCGTTATTCCCGCAAGAATATTTTCCTTTCGCTGAATGTTGCCGGCGCACTGGTTTTGGGTTGTATTGCGCTGAGTGGCTATCTTTACGGCATGGTTCCGCAGGCTTTGGCCTTGCTGGCTTTCGCTACAACTATTTTTATTTACAACCTGCATTACCCAACGCTTTATGGTTTGGGCCAGGAAATAACCGAGAAAGAGAATTACGTGCGCATGAATTCGCAACTCGAAATTCAAGGGCAGGTAACTTCCATGATTTCCGGGGGTGCGGCGGCGGTGCTTTTGGCTGGTTTGGAACAGGGGAATACTAATATTTTCGGCTACGATTTTTATGTGCCATTTTCTATAAAGCCTTGGGATTTGCACGAAATTATTCTGCTGGATGCCTGTACTTATGTAATTGCTTTCCTGATTATTACGCAGATTAAATATACACCGGTTGTTCGCAGAAATATTGATAAAAGCCATATTTTTCAGCGGCTGAAAACCGGTTTATCCTTCCTTAAAAGTCGCCCGTATTTGTTCCTATTTGGTATTTGCTCGCTTAGTATTTTTGTAGTATCGATGGTGCATACGTATTATTTACTGGCCGTTTACATCAGCAAGCATTTACAAACCGGCGCTTACGTTTATGCCGTCTGCGAATTGTTCTATGCTTTCGGCGCGGTGATGGCCGGTTTGAGTATTCAGAAAGTATTTAAGAAAATGCATGCACCGGTTGCCATTGCCACGCTGATTTTATTTGCTGTCACCATGATCTTATCTATGGCTTTCAGCAAGAGCATTGTTGTTATTTTTGTGTTTTCCACTATTTTAGGATTAAGCAACGCCGGCTCGCGCATTTTACGCATTACCTATATTTTTCACCAGGTAGATAATGACAGAATCGGCCGAGTAAACAGCATTTTCTCCATCAGCCATTCCATTATGCGCACAATCTTCATCTTCTTTTTCACATTCCCTTTCTTCCTTCGTGGCGATAACGTGGTTTATGCTTATGCCATTTTTACTTTCTTCGCTGCCAGCGCCGCCCTGGTTCTGTTAAGCATCCGCAAGAAATTGCCAGCTTGATCTTTTAAACAATGTAAGATTGAATGAATGTAAGAATGAATGAATAATCCGCGATGCGAAGCAACCATATATTCAATTACGAATAAATAATTACGAATTACGAATGCCGCGATGCGAAGAAACCTCGAAACAATTAAAAATTACGAATTAAAAATTAAAAATGCCGCGATGCGAAGCAACCTTACAACCTTACAACTTTTCAACCTTCAAACTAAATCCCATATATCAACATCCCAAAAAATGCTATGATAATCTAAAAATAGAAACTTTGTGTCCTCCGCGAAACCTTGGCGGTCTTTGCGAGAAAAGAAAACCGAGAAACGAAGTAATTTTTCAATTTTCCAATTTTCCAATTCCAATCACTTCACCTGCTCCACTTTTTCTTTTGCCTCTTGGTGGTCTTCGCTATCAGGTTTTGGAATATCCTGCACGTTTTTATGCTCTGGTTCGTACGATAATTCTATGTACATGGGAAAATGATCGGAACCGACAGACTCTAATCTTTTTATATCGACCAGGCGAAAATGCGAGGTATGAAAAACATGATCTAACGGAAACCTGAAAACAGGAATAAACGCGTTGTATGTATTGAAAAAACCACGGCCCACACGCGGATCGCTCATGCCGCTAATGCGCTGGAAAAGCCTTGTTGTATGGCTCCAGGCAACATCATTCAGGTCGCCCATAACAACGCTCGGCTGGCCGCTTTGCTTAACTGTTTTGCCAACCATTACAATTTCCGCGTCGCGCTCTTCAGTATCGGTTTTGGGCGTTGGCGGCGATGGATGCAGGCAATATACATTTACCTTGTCACCAGATTTTAACTCAACCGTGCAATGTATAGATGGAATATAATCTTCAACCAGGTGCTTTACCGATGCATTGTGCAATTTGAGGCGGGAATAAAAAACAATGCCGTACGTATTATCCAGCGGTTCCAATAGTTTGTACGGGTGCGATTTTTCAAGCGCCCTTAAATTTTCTACCCATAAACTGTCGGTTTCCATTAACAGAATAATATCCGGATCTACTTTTTCAATGGCTTCAATTACATTTTCGAATTTCTTATTATACATGCGCACATTATTTATAAAAATGCGCAACGTTATATTTTCGTTTGAATTGCTGCTTTTTAAGGTTTGTACTTTAGCGAGCGGCGTGTAAGGGTATATTAATACCGCCTGGAAAATTGTTGCTAAGCTTAGTACTACCATCAATACAATCTGCGGCCAGGAATAATATTTCAGAATAAGCATCAAAGCAATAATAATGATGCTGCAAACCACAATCTGCACACGCGGATAATCAAAAACACGAATCCACCAATATTCCTTTTTGCTAAGTGGCAGCAAGGTCATTATGGTGAAAAGAGAGGCCAGTATCGTTAAAACAATCCGCATTTTAAATCTTTATTTTCAGAAAAGAGATGTAACCGCATTATTGTTTAATATGATGATAAAGCATTTTCCGGGCTTATCATATATGCCATGCCTTGTTTACTCTTTTATAAAACGCGGCTGCGAAATATAGCTATGTACTAAACTTTTAGCCTGTAAATTTGTATATTAGCTTTTAAGCAGCCATGGCTGCATAAGTGTATGATAAAGCTAAATTTGCGACCATTGCCGCATGGCGAGCTTGCCCTTACAGATGTTGTGGCCATCAGCTACGAAACGGTACAAGGTTGCGAGGAGGATGTTTCCGCCAGTTCCGAGATGCACGATTTCAACATTGCCCTTTACAAGCAGAACAAATTAATGAACTGGGTGCAGCTTTGCCCTTGCGGGGAAAAGAATGTGCTTGAGTTCCGTAACAGGTTTATTGATGAGAGCGATGAATGCAGCGAGATAAATGAAAAACTGCTGCAATACGCCGAAAAATGGGCTTCACAACAGGGTTACGAAAAAATAAAGATACAGGCTTGCGACGTTAGCGTTTCCTATTATCTTCGCATGCATTATTTAATATATGGCGAGCCGGTTTGCGAAAAAGGCAACCTGCTTTATACCATGATCAAACAGCTTTAGCAAAAACAATTTTTTAAATTACATTATGACTCCTGTACAATGCAAGGTTGTGGCTTTTGCTACAGCGGCTTACCAGCAAACGGTGCAGCTTAGGTTTAATATATTACGCAAACCTTTGGGACTTACATTTACAGAGGAGCAGCTTGCGCAGGAAAGCAACGATTTTCACCTGGCAGCATATATGGGTGCGGAACTTGGTGCATGCCTTGTTTTAACTAAGGTTAACGCCGGTGAAATAAAAATGCGGCAGGTTGCAGTGCATGAAAATTACCAGGGCAAAGGTGTTGGTAAACAGCTTGTAAAGTTTTCGGAAGAATTTGCGCTGCAAAATGGGTTTGGTAAAATGACTTTACATGCGCGCGAAACCGCAATACCTTTTTATATAGCCTTAGATTATAAAACAGAAGGCCAACCTTTTACCGAGGTTGGCCTTCCGCACAAAAAAATGTATAAGTTGCTTACTTCTGCTGAGTAGTTAATTTATTTCCCGGCAGCCATATATTCTTTGGCTTCTTTCCGTGTAATATCATCAGCAAGCTTATCGTAATTCATGCGTGTAGGTTTTGCTTTGGCAAGTACTTTACCATCCTGCGTATCAATAACCAAATGCATAAGCATTACACTAACCTTGTTCTGCGTAATTTTGCTGTTCGGCATTTCAATAGGCGTAATCATTACGTAAGCGTAGCCTTCTTCGCCATTTTTTACTGCTTCAATAATGGTTGCGTAATCTGCAACTTCAACATTATTTCCGTAGCCTTTTTTAATATCTTCCACAGTAGTTTTAGAACTCAGCTGGCTTGGGTCAATTAATAAAGTTTTTTTCTTCAGCAGCTTGTTGTTTTCGGCAATTTCCTGGTCGAACTGGTCGAACTTATAGTCGCGCTTTTTCAGCATGGTTGCAAACTGGTTGTTCATCATCTGCACAGCATAAATCATATCGGCCTGAGATGGATAAGCTACCGGCAGAAATACTGAGTATATATTAATCGGCTCTTTATCGCGCTGTGGCGTTTGCAGATGAAAAACAGCGTAACCTTCTTTTTTGCTTAATTCACGATGCTCGTTTCCATATTCGCCGCTGCCGTAAATATCTTTAAACATTAAAGGTTTCGGGCGGCCTTCGCGCAAGGCGTATTGCAGCACAACATACTTGGCATTACCTTCTTTCATCAACTTATCAACCTCACTCTGCGGCTTGGCTTCCACACCTTTGGTGCCGTATTTCCAGTATTTGGCGGCAGTTTCCTGCAGCATGGCATTAAAATTAGCGATTCCATCTTTGTACTTTTTTGTTTCTTCCGGCTTCGGCTTAAGATCCAGCAAGGTACGCGTGGTTTCTTCCTGCAAGGCAACCAGTAATATTTTACCTTTTACCTGATTAATGTACTTTGAATCTATCTCCTGGAATTGCGCCTGTACCCCTGCAGTTACCAGTAAATTTACCAATAAAAGTGCGAATAGTTTTTTCATTTTGTGTAATTGATTTTACTTTAACCTAACCTTTAGCAAATGTAGTTCCAATAATTGCTGCGTTCAAAAAGCCGCAAAATCCATATATGCTTTTACCGGAAAATACTTTATTTTACAAAAATAGCAGAAAATGCGAACTGCACAAGCAATTTAAGCCATTTTACGCCTGAATAGGTGCCATTTACACAGGTAAAAAATGCAAAAATAAGTTAGTGGATTGAAAGCTTACGGTGTGCATGCCATTGTAATATTTGCCTGCTAATGCCAATGTACATATATGCCATTCGCAGAAAATGCTTTAAACAGCTTCAGTTTCCTTTGTAAATGCTAATATATCATCTACAAACTGGCGTGTGTTTGCCAGGCGGGGAACTTTGTGCTGGCCGCCAAGTTTGCCTCGTTTTTTCATCCAGTTATAAAAAGTTCCACGGTTTACCGGGCGCACCATTGGCCTTCCTAAAGCAATATTTTTAAAGCGTTTGGCATCGTAATCTGAATTTATTTCGCGAAGCTTATTATCAAGCGTATCAATAAAAACATCCAGGTTATCTGGCTCCTGCTCAAACTCAATAAGCCACTCGTGCGCACCATTTCCGCCACTCGAAAAATAAACCGGGGCAGCGGTATAGTCGCTTATAAGGCAGTTGGTTTTTGCACATGCTTCGGCAAGTGCTTTTTCAGCATTTTCTATAATTACTTCCTCGCCAAATGCGTTTATAAAATGCCTTGTACGGCCACTTACTTTTATACGGTACGGGTTGGTTGATGTAAATTTAATAGTATCGCCAACCATATATCGCCATAGACCACCATTGGTAGTAATTACAACCGCATAATTTACATCGGTTTTCACCTCTTCCAGCGGTATGGCATTCGGATTCTCGCTATCCATTTCATCGGCGGGTATAAACTCATAGTAAATACCATAATCCAGCATTAAAAGCATATCCTGCTCACTCAGCCTGTCCTGTATGGCAAAAAATCCTTCGGATGCATTATACGTTTCAAGATAGTGCATTTTGTCCGAGCGAATCAGATCCTTAAACAGGTCGCGGTATGGCGTAAAGCTCACACCACCATGCACATATAGTTCAAGGTTTGGCCAAATATCTGCAAGGTTATCTTTACCGGTCATTTCAAACAGGCGCTTAATAAGGATCACTGTCCAGGTCGGCACGCCTAATATATTTGTAATATCCTGGTTAACAGTAGCTTTGGCCATCAGCTCAATCTTTTCTTCCCAGTTATCCATTAAAGCGATAGATAAATCGGGCACACGCTTAGCTTCGGCCCAAATCGGCAAATTCTGCATCAATACCGCTGAAAGATCACCATATTTGCAATGGTCGTTGAACTGGTGAACCTGGTGGCTGCCACCAAGTACAAGGCTTTTTCCATCTATCAGGCTTGCATCCGGATACATATTGTAATACATGGCATACAAATCTTTTCCTGCTTTATAGTGGCAGGCCTGTAATGATTCGTTGCTAACCGGGATGAATTTACTGCGATCATCTGTAGTACCGGAGGATTTTGCAAACCAGTTTATATTTGTGTGCCATAACAGGTTTTGTTCGCCTTTCATGTTACGATCTACATAAGGCTTTATTGCGTTGTAATCCTGAATCGGAACCCTGTCGGCAAATAACTTATAATCTTTTATTTCATTATAATGATGCTTTTTCCCCCACTCTGTATTTTCTGCGCAGGAAATAAGATCAGCTAAAACCTTGTGCTGCGCTTCGAAAGGACGTTTACTGAAATTTTCAATCTGCTTATTTCTGTCTAAAATAAACCAGCGAAAAATTGAATTGAGCAGACCCATATTTTATTTGTGATGTAAATCAGTTACAAAAATGGACAAAATATGTTCGTATTTGTTTGAACGCATAAAAAAAAACCTCTTTTGTGAAAAAGAGCCGAATTACAAGGCTGGTGCTGCAGAAAATGATTATGCGTTATAAACCCTTTTGCCAGTATTCCCCGGGTATAAACCAGACTTTGCTCTTAAAAATTTACAATTTAACAAGCACAAACTATTTACTTTGCAGCGAAAAGCATTTTTCCGTTGAAGCATATATGTGCTATTAAGTTGATAACATGCAATACATTTTTTTCTTAGGACTTTTTCCTGAGCCTGTGATTCTTCCCTGAACCAGTATAAATAGCGTGAACTCGAGCATCTATTGTTAATGGCACGCGTAAATACGCACCAGCAACGCATTTCAGTAAATCTTTCTACCAATCGAAATAAAGCGCTCAGCTGGCGCGTGTAGTTACGTGTGCCCAAATTTTTTAGTTATAATTCCATTCACTTACAAAATACTGTAATTCAAATGATTAATTTCCGGCTTCAGGTTAAATTAATAATGTAGATCTTGATATTTATTCAGTCAACTCCATATAAGAGTTGGCGAAAAAATGCTTTGCCTAAAAACAAAGCCCTGTACCGGCGAAGGTACAGGGCTTTGCTGTATAAAATAATTATTAATTAATTATTTAGTCACTACAATACGCTTGGTAGTAGTTTGGTTATTCGTCTTAATGTTCAGCAAATAAACGCCTGCTTTCTGGTTAGA
>DAIUCM010000032.1:0-30400 GCA_036846145.1 Bacteroidota bacterium | reverse complement strand
CGGGCTGTGAGCCACAGCCCAGGGAGCTCCGACTGAAAATTTAATCGTTTAATATGTTATAATTTTAGAATTGTGAAGTGAATCTGAATTTTAGTGGTATTCTATAATCAGCGCTCCGAGTTCTGTGGCTCACAGAACTCAAATTAAAAAATTTCCTTAACTAAACGACAGTGATATGCAATTCTTAAAAAATTACTTTTATGACAGCATGTAATTACCAATTTAACTTATTTTAACAGCCGTTAGCCCAACTATTGCATTACATTATTGTATTTTTGCTTTTCCAATTTTGTAAAACATAAAAATGATTAATAATGCGATGCGCATAAGCGCAATTCTGGTGCTGTTTACGGCATTTTTAGCCAAAGCTTCATCGCCCGATGAAGGTATGTGGCTGCCGATGTATTTAAAAAGCCTTAACGAAAAAGATATGAAGGCAAGAGGCTTAAAGCTTACTGCCGATGATATTTACAACATCAATAAATCGAGCCTGAAAGATGCCGTTGTGCAGCTGGGTAATTTTTGTACAGGCGAAATTGTATCGGCAGAAGGTTTAATGTTAACCAACCACCACTGCGGTTACGACAATATTGCACAGCACAGCAGCGTAGAAAACAATTACCTGCGAGATGGTTTCTGGGCGAAAACTAAAAGCGAGGAACTGGCGAACCCGGGTTTAACAGCTTCCATACTGGTGCGTATGGAAAACGTAACCGATATTATTAAAGGTAAAACCAAGGCAGGCGAGCAGCTTAGCCAGCTTTTAGTTGCTGCCGCTATGGATTCAATTGAAAAAGCAGCGGTAGAGGGCACACATTATATTGCTGATGTTAAACCATTTTATAAAGGCAACGAATATTACCTGCTTGTTTACGAGGTGTTTACAGATGTGCGTTTAGTTGGCGCTCCGCCTTCATCAATAGGTAAATTTGGTGGCGATACCGATAACTGGATGTGGCCGCGCCATACCGGCGATTTCAGTGTTTTCCGTATTTATGCAGGTAAAGATGGCAAACCGGCCCCTTACAGCCCTGATAACGTTCCTTACAAGCCGAAACATCATTTTGCTATTTCAACACAAGGTGTTAAAAACCAGGATTATGCAATGGTAATTGGTTTCCCTGGCTCAACAGATCGTTACCTGACTTCTTACGACCTTGAAGTGGCGAGAGATCTTACTAATCCGGCTATTGTTGAGGCTTTCGGCAAGCAGCTTGAAGCAATGAAACGCGATATGGACTCGGATCCAAAGCTTAAAATTGATCTGGCGAGCGATTACGCATCTATGAGCAATACATATAAGTATTATATTGGCCAGAACCGCCAGTTAAAGCAAGCCGATGTTATCGTTAAGAAGCAGGAAAATGAAAAAGCGTTTACACAATGGGTAAATGCAGATAACAGCCGCAAGGAAAAATATGGTACCATACTGAGCAATGTAAAAAATTCGCTCGACCAGTATAAAACCATTGAGCCGGCATTGAGTTACTTCTTTTACGGATTATTCAGCACCGGCAGCATGAAATACGCTTTCGGAAATTATTATACTTTCTACCGTATGCACCCTGATCCGAAATCGCCGCCAAAGCAATCGGAACTGGATTCGGTTGGCGCGCTTACTGCACCAAGGGTAGAAGCATATTTTAACGGTGTAACTTACAATACCGATAAAAAAGTATTGAAAGAAATTCTTGTGCTGATGTACAATAAGTTAGGCGATAAAAGACCTGAGTTTTTAACAAAAGCTGTACAAAGCCAGAAAAAAGCTGCAAATCCCGAAGCGGCTATATCAAATTATGTAGATGACGTTTACGCCAAATCAATGATTCTTAATAAGGAGAAAGCAATGGCGTTCCTTAAAAAGCCAAATTACCAGAAAAAGCTTTTAAAGGACCCTATGTTTGAGCTGGCCATGAACTCAATTAACTATTATAGCCAGAACCTTGCTGTAACTTACCAGCAGAAATCCGGCAGCCTTAAGAGCGAACATGAGAAATATATAGCAGCTTTGCGCGAATGGCAGAAGGATAAAACCTTTTACCCGGATGCGAACTCAACCCTGCGCGTAACTTATGGTAATGTAAAGCCTTATTATCCGAGAGATGGTGTTTTCTACGACTACTTTACTACGCATGAAGGTATTTTAGAGAAACAAAATCCTAACGATGCTGAATTTGTAGTACCGGAAAAAATGCTTGACCTTTTGCGCAAAAAACAGTTCGGCCGCTATGCGGAAAAAGATACTTTGCGTGTTAACTTTATTTCCAATAATGATATAACCGGCGGTAACTCAGGCAGCCCGGTATTAAATGCTAACGGTGAGCTGATTGGTATTGCGTTTGATGGAAACTGGGAGAGCATGATTGGCGACCTTTATGTTGACCCGGCGCTAAACCGTACCATTAGTGTAGATATTCGCTATGTGCTTTGGGTGATTGATGAATTTGCCGGTGCAAAGCATTTAATTAATGAAATGAGTATAAAGTAAAAGTATTTTTTATACTATCCATATATGGAAAATGCCCGCTGTTTAGCTACAGCGGGCATTTTTTTTATGTGAAGAATTAAAAGTATCTGTTAAAAATGGCTCGCTATTGCCACTTTGGCTTGTCTCATAACCTGAAAAGTTCAGATCCATAGATTCGATCAAAAAATATTACATAGGTTTTGCGGCTATTCTTTGCAATTGTTCTTTAAATGTGCCGGGATGCCAACCGAGTTTTAGCATTTTATGATTATTTAGCGATACATCTTTTGGCCTTGCCGCCGGCATTTTTACATCTTTCTGTAAGCTCGGTTTAAGGTATTTTTTATCGAAGCCATATATGTCGCAAAGTATTTCTCCCATTTCAAAGCGCGATAAGCTTTCATTACCGCCAAGGTGATAAACGCCGCTGCAGTTTCGTTCAATTAACAACGCAATACCTTCGCAAACCGCCCGTGCGCTCGCAACAGTTCTGTATTCATCCGTAAACAAAAATACTTCCTGCTTATTGGCAAGTTTTTCTATCATGGGCTGTATAAAACTTTTGCCCGCGTTAAAGGTATTGCCATACAGCAATGGCAGCCTGGCTACCAGGTTATTTTCCGCCGAAGCTTCCAAAACTATATTTTCGGCCATTGCTTTTTGCCTGCCATAGGCCATTATAGGGCTGGTCTTGTCACTTTCTGTATAAGGTGCGTTTTCACCATCAAATACTAAATCGGTAGATGCAAAAAGCAAAGGTATTTTCAGCTCCCTGCATATATGGGCAATGTTCTCGGTAGCTTGTACGTTATTTTTATAGGCAGATTCTTCATTAAGCTCGCAGAAATTCGGATCGCTGCAGGCTGCAAGATGAATTACAAAGTCGAAATTTGTTTTTTTGAGAAGCTCTGCCGAAACATGCGCATTGCTTAAATCAGCTTTTATTACATTTATGCCTGCTACATTTATAGGATTATTATAAAATACCGCGGAAATATTATAAATGTTTTTATAGAATTGGCAGAAATTTCCGCCCAGAAATCCGCTTGCGCCTGTTAAAAGAATGTTTTTCATATACAGCTGCGAAGATAGCAAAGGCTACAAAAAAGAAAAACCGGAGTGTCCATTAAAGGTACCCTCCGGTTTTGAAATGTGAATAGGTTGAGAATCACAATATCATTATCGAAAAAATTATTTCATTCTTTCTTTTAAGCTTCTTATCTGGTTGCGGGCGCTGCGTACTTCATCATGCTGTTTGCGCACAACCTGCATAACCGGCTGCGGCAGGCTCGCACGCAATGCCTCATCATATTTTTCTTCTGCTGCGCTGTCGCCTCTGTCGCATTCCGCCAGTATAGCGCCTTCATCTCCACTGCTTACTACAGATTTTATATCAATAAAAGTTCTGTGCAAAGCGCCTGTTATAGATCCGCTCTTGTCCGGGTCGCCACCTAAACCGCGAACCTGCTCGCGTAACTGCGATGCAAACTCTGCGCGCTGCTGTGCGTAGGTATTAAACAGAGATTTCAACTCAGTGTTTTTAACATCCTGTGCAGCTGTGTGGTAACCATGCTGTCCATCTTTACAATATTCTATAAGATCGTTTAATACAGAAATGGCTTTGCTGTTTTGCTCTTGCATATTTAAGTCCTCCGGGAAAAATGTTGGTTATAAAGTAGGTTGATTTCGATGTTAGTAACGGTCATCACCAAACTTTGTTTAAAGCAAAACAAAAAAATAACCACAAAATTTTTATCGGGGCGCTTTTTGCTCAGGCAGGTTTTTCAGTAAGTAAATAGCGTTAATAAGTACAAGTTAGTGAAAATTATTTGTACTGCATATAATGTTGCCTGAAAAAATACTTTGCGCGCCTTTTTTATAGAGGGTTATTATAGCCTGCTGTGGTATTGCCGGCTATAATATTGCCTGTATTCGCCTGAAATAACCTTTTCCAGCCATTCGTTATTTTGCAGGTACCAGTCAGCGGTTTTACTTAGTCCTTCCTCAAATTGTAATGAAGGCCGCCAACCTAATTCATTTTGTATTTTAGCGGAGTCTATAGCATATCGCATATCATGCCCGGCACGGTCCTGCACAAAGGTTATAAGCTTTTGTGATGTTGCTTCCGGGCGATTCAGCTTGTTATCCATAATCCTGCAAAGCAGCTTTACAACATCAATATTTTTCCACTCGTTATGGCCGCCAATATTATAGGTTTCGCCGGTTTTACCCTGGTGAAAAATGCAGTCGATGGCTGTTACGTGATCTTCAACCCAAAGCCAGTCGCGTACCTGCTCACCGTTACCATAAACAGGTAAAGGTTTATTTTGTATTATATTATTGATTGTAAGCGGAATAAGTTTTTCCGGAAACTGATACGGACCATAGTTATTGGAACAGTTGGATATTACAACCGGTAAGCCGTATGTATGAAAATAGGCCCTCGCCAAATGATCGCTCGCCGCTTTAGATGCTGAATAGGGCGAGCGTGGATCGTAAGAGGTTTTTTCGGTAAAATAACCGGTTTCGCCTAATGTTCCATAAACCTCATCTGTAGAAATATGGTAAAACAGCTTGTTTGAAAATTCTTCTTTCCAGCTGTTTCTTGCGGCACCAAGCAGTACCTGCGTACCAACCACATTGGTTAAAACAAATGCTGAAGGGTTTGAAATGGAACGGTCAACATGCGATTCGGCAGCGAGGTGAATTACAGCATCAAAGCTTTGTTCTGCAAATAAGTTACTAATGAATTCATTATCTGCTATATCGCCTTTAATAAAAGTATAGTTAACCGCATTCTCAACATCTTTAATATTGAGCAGGTTACCTGCATAAGTAAGCTTATCGAGGTTAAATATATGGTATTGTGGATATTCATTTACAAAATACCTTACCACATGCGAACCTATAAAACCTGCGCCGCCTGTAATAAGTATTTTCCGCATATTGCCTATATGGAAGTTTATGACTGAAGATTAGGATAAAGCTGAGGAATGCGTAATTGCCAGTTCCAGGCAGAGAGCATCATGCTCTCTAATGATTCCTCTGCCTTCCAGCCAAGCTCTTCATTGGCCAAGGTTGTATCTCCATATACTGAAATTACATCGCCCGGCCTGCGTGGTCCCAGTTCATAATTCAGTTTCTGCCCTGTTGTGCTCTCAAAAGCCTTAATTACTTCCAATACAGAGAATCCGTTACCGGTGCCAAGGTTGTAAGTTTCGAGCTTTTGTTTGTTTTTTTTACTTAGTAATCTTTCTATTGCACTAACATGCGCTTTAGCCAGGTCAACAACATGTATATAATCTCTTATACATGTACCATCGGGCGTAGGATAATCGCTGCCATGTACGGTAAGTTTCTGCCGCAGACCGGCTGCCGTTTGGGTAATATAAGGAATAAGGTTATTAGGCACGCCAATGGGTAGTTCGCCAATTTCTGCAGAACTGTGCGCGCCGACAGGATTAAAATAGCGGAGGCTGATACATTGTAATTCAGTTCCGAAGCAAATATCTTCAAGTATCTCCTCAGCTATTTTTTTGGTATTTCCGTAGGGCGATGTAGGCCGTTGTACAGGTGATTTTTCTGAAACGGGAAGTTCCTTTGGTTCGCCGTAAACTGTGCAGGATGAAGAAAATACGAGGTTTTGCCTTTTTTGCTTACTCAGGTTTTGAATAAGATGCAGCAGCGATACCAGGTTATTATAGTAGTATTTAACAGGCTGCGCAACCGATTCGCCTACAGCCTTATATGCAGCGAAGTGTATAATGCCTTCTATGTCAGTGTTTTGTGAAAAAAAATCATCCACTTCTTTCCGGCTCTGCAAATCGAGCTGGTGAAATACAGGGTTTTTCCCGGTAATCCGGTTTATTCCATGTAAAACCTCTTTATGCGAGTTTTCAAGGCTATCTATAATAACAACCTCAAAGCCTGCGTTCAACAGTTCCACTACAGTATGCGAACCTATATAACCGGTACCGCCTGTAACTAAAATCTTGCCTTTCATTATTGTATTACGGTTACCATTTCGTTTTCTAAAAAATAAACTTCTTTACTTTCAGTACAGGTTGCATATCCGCTACTATCAAAAAATATTTTGATGCCGTTTTTGCTTACCCAGCCAACTCTCCTGGCAGGATTACCAATCACCAGCTCATAATCGTTAACCGGTTTTGTAACAACGGCACCGGCACCAACCATGGCATACGCTCCAATTTTATTTCCGCAAACTATTGTTGCATTGGCGCCAATGGTAGCGCCTTTTTGTATCTTAGTAGATTTATATTCCGACTTTCTTTCAATAAAGCTTCTGGGATTTATTACATTAGTAAAAACCATTGATGGCCCCAGAAAAACATCATCCTCGCAAATTACACCTTCGTATAACGATACATTATTTTGTATCTTTACATTATTACCAATTTTAACTTTAGCAGCTACAAAAACATTCTGGCCCAAGCTGCAGTTTTCACCTATTTCTGCGCCGGGCATTATATGGCAGAAGTGCCATATTTTTGTTTTCGGGCCAATTGTACATCCTTCATCAATTACTGCTGTGGGATGCGCGTAAAAATCCATAAACTACTGATTTTGAAACTCTGGCAGAGATTTAAAGTAATCTAAAGTTATGCGTAGCCCTTCTGTGCGCGAAACTTTAGGCTCCCAGCCGAGTATTTCCTTAGCCTTGGTAATATCTGGTTTGCGCTGTTGTGGGTCGTCTTTCGGCAACGGTTCATAAGTGATTTTACTTTTCGAACCAACCAGCGCAACAACTTCTTCAGCGAACTCTTTTATGGTGATTTCTGCCGGATTACCAATATTTACCGGTAATGCGTAGTCGCTTAATAATAATCTGTAAATACCATCAACCAAATCATCTACATAGCAGAAAGAACGCGTCTGGCTTCCATCACCGAAAACAGTAATATTTTCACCTCTAAGCGCCTGCCCCATAAATGCAGGTAAAGCGCGGCCATCATCTAACCGCATACGTGTTCCATAAGTATTGAAAATTCGTACTATACGGGTTTCCAATCCATGAAAAGTATGGTATGCCATGGTGATTGCTTCCTGGAAACGTTTTGCTTCATCATAAACACCGCGCGGGCCAATAGGATTTACATTTCCCCAATATTCTTCAGGTTGCGGATGTACATTTGGGTCTCCATATACTTCTGAAGTAGAAGCAATAAGCATGCGTGCGCCCTTTGATTTTGCCAGGCCTAAAAGATTATGCGTGCCAAGTGAACCAACTTTCATTGTCTGGATAGGCATTTTCAAATAATCTATTGGGCTGGCCGGCGATGCAAAATGAAGGATATACTTGAGTTCACCCGGTACGTGTACGAATTTAGATACATCATGGTGATAGAACTCAAAATCTTCACGTTTAAATAAATGCTCTATGTTACGAAGATTTCCAGTAAGAAGATTATCCATGCCAATTACATGATAACCTTCTTTCAGAAAACGGTCGCATAAATGTGAGCCGAGAAAACCAGCTGCCCCGGTAATCAGCACACGTTCCTTATTTTGTGTCATTTAAACTTTATATGTTAATCTTTTTTCTTTAATGTAATGGTAAGATGATAGGATGTTTTTTTATTACGAAACAATTTTTCTATCGTTTTACTAAAAGCTTTTCCATATATGACTATGCTAAAAAATACTTCAAAGTAGTGTACAAATATTGTTTTGAAATACAACACCATTCACCATTATCTTTACCCATTAACTGAAAATATTTCTGTTTTATGAATAACAGGTTTACGGCCTATTGACTCATAATGATAGCCAAGTTCTTCCATTTCTTTAGGCTCAAAAAGGTTACGGCCATCGAAAATTACCTTGTTTTTGAGCTTTTCGTTCATGGTGTCAAAATCCGGCGTACGGAAAGCAGGCCATTCTGTCATAATCAGCAAAGCATCGGCATCGTTCAAAACTTCATACTGGTCTTTCGCGTATTCTATTTTATCGCCAATGAGCTTTTCTACATTCTCGCGCGCTTCCGGATCATAAACAGAAATTTTTGCACCTTCACTTAATAATGCATCGATGTTATAAAGCGCCGGCGCCTCGCGTATATCATCAGTATTTGGTTTAAATGCCAACCCCCAGATCGCAATCTTCTTATCGCTTAATTTGCCGTTGAAATATGCTTTGAGCTTTGGAATGAGCCTTGTTTTTTGTTCTTCGTTTGTTTCCATTACTGCATCAAGCATCCTGAAATCATACTGGTTTTCTTCAGCTGTTTTAGCCAAAGCCTGTACATCTTTAGGGAAGCAGGAGCCGCCATAACCAATACCTGCAAAAAGGAATCGTTTACCAATACGCGAATCTGAACCAATACCCTTACGGATATCATCTACATTGGCGCCAACTTTTTCACAAAGGTTGGCTATTTCATTCATGAAAGTGATTTTTACCGCAAGGAAAGCATTTGCAGCATATTTGGTCATTTCAGCTGAACGTTCGTCCATAAATATGATTGGATTTCCCTGGCGTACAAACGGATTGTACAGCTTCTCCATTACTTCGCGTGCTTTGCTCGATGATGTGCCTATAACAACGCGGTCTGGCTTCATGAAATCATCTACAGCAACGCCTTCGCGTAAAAACTCCGGGTTGGATACTACATCAAAATCCACTTTTGCTCCAATTGCCACTTTATTGTAAACCTTTTCCGCCGTACCTACCGGAACAGTGCTTTTATCTACAATTACCACATATTCTTTCAACAAAGGGCCAAGTTGTTCAGCCACTTGTAAAATATATTTCAAATCGGCAGAGCCATCAGCACCCGGAGGAGTTGGCAGTGCAAGGAAAATGATCTTTGCACCTTCAATTCCCTCGGCAAGATCAGTGGTAAATTTCAATCTTCCCTGTTCAATATTTCTTTCGAAAAGTATATCTAAGCCAGGTTCATAGATTGGAATCTGGCCATTCTGCATTTTCTCTACTTTGGCTTTGTCAATATCCACACAAGTAACAATATTACCTGTTTCGGCAAAGCAGGTTCCTGTTACCAATCCTACGTATCCTGTTCCTACTACTGCTATTTTCATTGTTGTATATATGCTTAGTTAAAAAAATCGTTTACAGTTTGGGTTATATAATTGAGTTGTTCCTGTTGGAGTTCTGTATGCATGGGCAGGCTTAAAACTTCTGCACTTAGCCGAATTGTATGCTGAAGGTTGTTTTTATTAAAAATGCTGCTTTCGGCGTAAGGCTGGTGAGCATGTACAGGAACCGGGTAATAAATTTTATTTGGTATGTTTTTTTCGTTCAGGTACTGCATCAATTCATCTCTACGGCCATTCTTTACCCGCAAAGTGTACTGATGGAAAGTATGTGTTGAAGACGTATTCCTAAATGGAATCTGCAGGTTTTTGTTGCCGCTGAATGCGTGGTCGTAAAAATCTGCGGCCTGCCTGCGCGCGTTATTGTATTCATCCAGATTTCGTAGCTTTATGCGCAATATGGCAGCCTGTAATGTGTCAAGACGGGAGTTTACGCCAATTGTTTCGTAATAATACTGGTTGCCCTGCCCATGATTTGCTATGGTTTCTATCTTCTTGCGCAGATCATCATCATTTGTAAAAACAGCACCGCCATCACCGGCGCAGCCAAGGTTTTTTGATGGGAAGAATGATGTACAGCCAATGTGGCCTATGGTACCTGCTTTCTTTATACTGCCATCTTTAAAAGTATAATTTGTACCTATAGCCTGTGCGGTATCTTCAACTACGTACAATTTATGTTCTTCTGCAATCTGCATAATTGCATCCATATCTGCGCACTGCCCGAAAAGGTGTACCGGTATAATTACTTTTGTACGTGGTGTTATGGCTGAACGTAGTTTATCAATATCAATAGTAAATGTATCTAAATCAACATCAACCAATACGGGTGTAAAATCAAGCAGCTTAACTACTTCAGCAGTGGCAACAAATGTAAAATCGGGCGTAATAATTTCAGCGCCGGCGGGTAAATCAAGCGCCATTAATGCGAGCTGCAAGGCGTCAGTTCCATTCGCGCAGCCAATAACATGTTTACATTTAAGGTATTGCGCGAGCTCTTCTTCGAACTTGCGGACATCCGGACCCTTTATAAATGCAGTTGTTGACATCACTTCATTTATAGCGGCCTGTATCTCCTGCTCAATTTTTTTATGCTGACCGGCGAGGTCAACCATGCGGATTGGTTGCAATGTGTGAAATTTAGTTGCAAATATACGGTACGGCTTTAATAGTAAGAAATTCAACAGTCTTTTAATGCTGCTGTTATAAAGTAAAAACTTGGCTGCATGGCCATATTGCACTTTGTAAATTGTATTTTCGTAGTGAAAATGTGAGTTATGATGAAATATTTATACTTGTGCCTGTTTCTATATATAATACTTACGGAAAATGCTTCGGCACAATCTCAGATTAAAGATACCGGTATAAATGTTTCGCTGATTGGCGTTGTGTATTCATATAATTTACCCGGAGGTGATCTGGCTGACAGGTTCGGGCCAAATTCTACCATTGGCGCATCTTACTGGTTCAAAAGCAAAACCAACTGGATGTTCGGCGCGGAGTATAATTTTGTTTTCGGCACAAAGGTTCGTGAGCAAGACATCTTTAAAAATATTGGAACTGCCGATGGATACCTGATAAATGGCAATGGCCAGCTACAGGTAATGAAAACATTACAGCGCGGCCAACTGGCCTTGTTCAAAGTTGGCAAAATTTTCCCAAACATCATTAAAACCAACCCAAACAGCGGCTTGTTTGTAAAGGCCGGCGCAGGCTTACTGGAGCATAAAATAAAGTATTACTGGGCAGGGCAGGACCCGCCCCAGCTTATAAGCCCGTATTATAAAGGTTACGACAGGCTTAGCAACGGTTTGGCGTTAAGCCAGAGCATAGGCTTTATTAAGCTCGACAGCAGGAACTATTTTAATTTTATGGCTGAGTTTGAAGTAGTAGAAGGATTTACTAAAAACCGCAGAGACTGGAATTACGATACCATGATGAAAGACGATAAAGAACGATTAGACCTTATGTTTGCCGTGAAGCTGAGCTGGTTTTTCCCTATTTATCGTAAAATGCCGCAAGGCCTTTATTTCGAGTAGCTTCCATATATACTTCGATTAAAAAATGGTTCAACTGCTGTTGTATAATGTTTTCCTGAAGGCATATTACTGGGGAATAAAACTGGCTGCGATTAATAATGTTAAAGCAGAGAAATGGATAAAAGGCCGCGCTGATATTTTTTCCGAGGCTGAGCAGGCATTGAACAACACAGCCATAACCGCAAAACGAATATGGTTGCACGCATCATCGTTAGGCGAATTTGAGCAAGGCCGGCCGCTTATAGAACTGATCAAAAAACATCACCCGGATTATTTATTTATAATTACTTTCTTTTCGCCATCGGGCTACGAAGTGCGGAAGAATTACGAACATGCCGGTTTTGTTTTTTACCTGCCGCTGGATGGTAAGCAAAATGCTGAGAAATTTATTTCCATTATAAAGCCCGATTTAGCCATTTTTGTAAAATACGAGTACTGGTATTATTATTTCGCTGCGCTTAAAAAACAGCAGGTTCCCCTTATTATATTATCTGCAATTTTCAGAGGCGAACAGCCATTTTTTAAATGGTACGGGCAGCTGCACAGAAGAATACTGCGTTGCGCCGATTATTTTTTTGTGCAGGATAAAAACTCAGTTCAGCTTTTAAGCGGCCTGAATTTACATAATGTTACACAAATACCCGATACACGTATTGACAGGGTTTGGCAGGTAGTAGAAAATGCCGTTCCGGTTAAAATAGTTGAAGAATTTTTAGCGGGCAGCAAAGCATTTTTGGGCGGAAGTATATATGCGGAAGAAAATAACTTATTGCTTAACGCTTATAATAAAGGTATCTTAAAAGGAAAAATAATACTTGCTCCACATAAAGTTGATGTAGCCTCGGTGACTGAACTGTTAAAACCCTGGGGAGAACAAGCTGTTCGCCTATCGGCAATAGATGATGAAATACCCGAAGGTAAAAATGTGCTTTTTATTGATGCGGTTGGTTTGCTCAACAATTTATACCAATATGCATATATGGCAGTAATTGGCGGTGGATTTGGTAAAAGCATACATAACATCCTGGAGCCTGCCGCATTTGGAATCCCGGTATTGTTTGGGCCAAATCATTATAAATTTAAAGAAGCAAATGAGCTGATTAAATCCGGTGGCGGTTTTGAAATAAACCGGCAGAACTTTAATGATATTGTCAACCGCTTACAGTCAGATGCTAATTTTTACGAACAATCGGCAAAAGCTTCCCGGCGATTCATACAAAGCAATACCGGTGGAACAGAAAAAGTATATCGATGGCTTCGAGAAAAAAAACTGCTGTAGCGTTTAGAATTTAGAGCCTACCGTAATCATAATATTACTGCGTGTGTTGTTTATGTTTGCTCCTTTAACTTCCTCTTCCTGAAGAGAGTACGGAAGGTGGAAATAATTATTGGTAATATACTGGTAAGTGAAATCTATATAATAATCTGCATCGCGGAAGCCAATTCCCGCAGCAATTATACTGGTTGCGCCATTAAATTTATCAGGCACCAGGTTAGCTTGAAAAGGGCTGCCGTGCAATTCATATCCGCCGCGCAAGGCAATATTTTCTATCCTGTATTCGCCGCCCAGGCGCAGGTTTCCTGTCGATTTGTATATTTCCCTAACCCGCCTGTTCTGTATGCGGCTGTTGTCAGAGGCTGTACTTATTCTCGCCGAAGTATAATCTATCCATTCGAGATCTGCCGAAATAAAGCCGCTTTTGCCAAACAGCACCGCGCTGCTAAAAGTAGCACGCATTGGCGTAACAATTGAGTATTCATACTGGCCGTTTGGTGTTTTATACGTATAATTTCGGTCCTTCCGGTAACCTGTTATTTCCGTGCTGTATTGATCGTACATGGAATAAAAAGTTGGCAATTGTAAAGAAGCACCTAAACGTATTGCATCGCTGGCACGGTAAATTGCGCCGAAACCGGCTGTAATACCAAATCCGCTGGTACGTACATCTTCCGTAAAATTTGTGCCGTTGTAAATTACCGCGCTATTGCCGGCATTGTTTGTTTCGGAAAATGAGCGGGAACTGCGGTACCCGATTGTTGGCACGGCTATGTTGGCGCCCAGGTAAAATTTATTGGAGTAATTGCCAGCAACACTGAACTTTATGTCGTATGCCGATCCACGCGTACTTATATAATCTCCCTGCCGCACCTTAAAATCGGCCTGGTTCTCGCGGCTTGTAATATCTTCCCACCGCGTGCTCGAGTCTTCAATATTTATGGTTTGAATTAAGCCTACCTGCGCACCTAAAAAAGGGTAGGAGAACTGGTTTAACGATGAATAGGTTCTGCCCTGCGCTTCTTCACGCCAGCTGTGCACAATACTGTTATCAGGGTTGAGGCCTTCTACAGCTATATTATTATGGAAGTTATTTGTGCGGTTAAAGCCAAAGGCGTAATTTACACTTACCCAGCCCTGCTGAACGGGTTTGCCCAGCTGGTATTTTACATCGGCCAGTACAAGGCCCAGGTTACTCATATTAAGGTTGTGCTTGTCATCGCGCGCTGTTTCGCCGAAATAAGTTGCATCGGCACTTTGCTGGTTATACCCCAGGCCGAAGGTTAGTTCCGGCCGGCGGTACATGCCTAAGCCTGCCGGGTTTATGCTAATAGCGCCGAAATCGGCGCCAAGCGCGCCAAAAGCGTTGCCCGAAGCGGCGGATCTGGCCGTGCCCTGGTAATACTTTTGCGAAAACCGTAACAGGTCTGTATAGGTTTGGGCAAAAACATTACCAGTGCTTAAAATACTTAGCAGAAATATAATCTGTAACGGCCTGAATTTCATTTCCTGTTTTCTATATATACACTTGTTAAAAAATGCTTCGGTGTTTTGTTTTTAGAATCTTCTTGGTGAAGATCCGCCACCGCCGCCGCCGCCATTGTTCCGTGGCGTTGAGTAGTTATCGTTCCTTGGCATACTTGGCGCGCTATTGTTATTCCTCGGCGTTGAGTAATTGTCGTTCTGCGGCCGGGTTTGCTGCCTTTGCTCAAAACGCGGTGTTGTATTTTGTCTTTGCTCAAACCTTGGCGTTGAATTCTGCTTTGGCGCTTCATAACTCGGGTTCGGCGTATTATTGTTTTTTGGCGTGCTGTAGCTTGGCTGCTTGTTCTCATATGGCGTATTATTCCTGTCGAACCTCGGCCTTTCTTTTTCCGGGGCGCGCTCATAAGTATTATTGTCGTTACTTCTTGGCGCATCGTACCTTGGCTGGCTATCAAACCTTGGCCTGCTTACACCATTTTCCTGCTTCGGCTGGTCGGTTGAAGGCAGGTTACCGCCTCTCGGGTTATTTTCTTTTACTGGCGTTTCCCTTTTAAACCTGTCCGGCAGGCTGTTTGCGCCGCTATTAAGTATATTATGGCCGCCTTGTGTTCCTCTTGGCCCATAATATGTATTTGATGATCCTCCTCCGCCGCCGGTTCCTCTTCCGGTATTGCCGCTGCTCCAGTTATTGCCATACATATAACGGCTGTCATAATATCCATGCATATAACCCCTGTTGTACGAGTTGTATGGATTCATGTAATAATATGAGTATGGATTATAAAATCCGTAATTGAACGGTGAGAAGAACGGATCGTAATACGGGTTGAAGAACGGATCATAAGGCATAAAGCTGTTGCCAAAGTGCATGCTTAATCCCAGGCCCATATTGTGGCGCATAAACGGGCTGTAAAACGGATCGTAATACCCGAAAGTAACCGATGGTCGGTAGAACCTGTTTATCCTGCTGCTGTAATGGTAATTATAGTTATCATAATCATTATAATAATAATTATTGTTAACATAATTGTCGCCAGCGCTATTACCAGGATTCCTGTAACTGTCTCTCTGGTAATTACCTTCCGAATCGGGATTGGCCTGGCTGCCGTATTTCCTGTCGTTATTCGAGTTTTCTACCGGCGCTTTGGCATATTTATCGTCCGATGGCGTATAATAAACATCATCGTTCAGCTCGCGTAACGCGCTCTGGCTTGTAGTGCAGCTCTGCGTAAAGAGCATGCCTGCCAGCAGTAAACTCAGGGTATATATAGGTTTCATAAAAAATGCTTTTAAGAGATGTATAAGTTAGAACGCTTTAATTCCTAATTTTGCTCTCGATAAATGTACAAATTTTATTCCAAAAAGATAAATTAAAATATTCGCGCAGATGGCAAATAAAATAACTCCACGCAGCCAGGATTACTCGCAGTGGTACAACGACTTAGTAAAAGAGGCCGGGCTGGCTGAGCATTCTTCCGTGAAAGGTTGCATGGTAATAAAGCCTTATGGATTTGCCATTTGGGAGCGTATGCAGGCAGAATTGGATAAAAGATTTAAGGAAACCGGACACCAGAATGCTTATTTCCCGCTGTTTGTACCGAAAAGTTTATTTGAGGCAGAAGAGAAAAACGCGGAAGGTTTTGCAAAAGAATGTGCCGTTGTAACGCATTACAGGTTAAAGAACGATCCTGATAATAAAGGCAGGCTGATGGTGGATCCGGAAGCTAAACTGGAAGAAGAGCTTATTGTCAGGCCAACTTCGGAAGCAATTATATGGAAAACATACAGGAACTGGATACAATCTTACAGAGATCTGCCGCTTTTAATAAACCAATGGGCGAATGTTATAAGATGGGAGATGCGCACGCGCTTATTTCTGAGAACTACAGAATTTCTCTGGCAGGAAGGCCACACTGCGCATGCAACAAAAGATGAAGCCATACAGGAAACCGAGCAGATGCTTGATGTGTATGCCGATTTTGCAGAGAAGTTTTTGGCAATACCGGTTATTCGTGGTATAAAAACAGCTAATGAGCGTTTTGCCGGTGCAGATGAAACCTATTGTATAGAAGCCATGATGCAGGACGGAAAAGCCTTGCAGGCAGGCACATCGCACTTTTTAGGCCAGAATTTCGCGAAAGCGTTTGATGTTAAATTCTCTGATAAAACCGGTAAGCTGGAGTATGTTTGGGCGACCAGCTGGGGCGTTTCTACAAGGCTTATTGGCGCGCTTATTATGTCGCATAGCGATGATGATGGCCTTGTTTTACCTCCTACTTTAGCGCCGATACAGGTTGTGATTGTTCCAATTTTCCGTAAAGAAGAGGAATTGCAGGCGATACGTGAGCAGGCTGAAAAGCTAATGAAAGAACTTCGCGCAAAAAATATCAGAGTAAAATTTGATGACGATGAAAATAAAAAACCGGGCTGGAAATTTGCTGAGTATGAGCTGAAAGGCGTTCCTTTACGTATTGCCATTGGCCCGAGAGATATTGAAAACGGTACAGCAGAAATTGCCTTGCGCGATACAAAAGCCAAGCAAACCATTACCTTTACCGAGCTTCATGAACAGATTCCGTTGCTACTAAACCAGATACAGGAAGGTATTTACATGAAGGCATTAAAATACCGCGAAGAAAAAACTTATGTTGTGGATGACTGGAACAGGTTTAAGGAGATAATGGAACTGGAAGGCGGTTTTGTTTGGGCGCATTGGGACGGAACATCGGAAACAGAAGAAAAAATTAAAGAAGAAACCAAAGCCACCATTCGCTGCATACCTTTGGAACGCGAAACAGAAAGCGGTAATTGTGTTTACTCCGGCAAACCTTCTAAAGGCAGAGTTGTCTTTGCTAAAGCTTATTAATATAATTGAAAGATTAAAAGATTAAAAGATTGAAAAATTGGTTGAAAACCGGAAAGTTTGAAGGTTGTAAGCTTGGGTGCATTGCATAATATCCAATCATTCAGTAATCCAATCATTCCTTAATACCAAATAAAGAATGGACCAGAAAACGCAGGAAATAATACGCGCGCTTGAAGAAAAAGCCAGTACAAAACAGTTTATTTTTCGTAAAACGATAAATATTTTCGAGATTTTTCAGCAGCAGATAAAGATTGTTGCCGATGAAGTTTCCAAGCAAATGCGCTCCATTGACAGCAATGTGCAGGTAAGCTCAAAAAACAACGGCGATTTCGAATCGGAACTTAAGTTCTCTGCCGATACGCTGATGTTTATTATGCATACCAACGTATTTAATTTCCCGCCGGAACACAGCATTCATAAAACCGAATATGTGCGTGAAGATCCGTTGCGAGCATATTGTGGTATGATCATGATATACGATTTCCTTTCAGATTCCATAAAATATGGCCGTATGAGTGATATCGGCTACCTTATTGCGCGTATTTTTATTAATAAGGAAGGTCATTTTTTTATACAGGGAAAGCGGCAATTCTCTTTCCTGTATAATGATTTTTCTACTTTCGAAATATCGCCGGAAATCATCAGGCTAATTGTGCAGACCGCAATGTTGCATACCATTGATTTTGACCTTTTTGTGCCGCCATTCGATGCTATTAAAGAAGTAACCTTAATGCAGAAATTTATGGAAGCCGGTAACGCTGCCGTTAAAACCGGTAAACGCTTAGGTTTTAATTACGCGGAGAACGACTAAATAATGGTGAATGGTGAATTATAAATTGTAAATGGACTCGGCCGCGGTGTAGGGGCGTATTGCATACGCCCGGCGCAAAAACAGTTTCCTATACAATAAATTTTAAAGCATTATTTAAGTAGAATATATGAAGCGTTGACATTTTGATTTTGTCAACGCTTTTTATTTCTCTGGGCTTGTAGAAACGACATGCTGACGTTTCCACCAAGATGATAATATGTAATGAAAATTTTATTTATCCAAAGCATTTTTCAAACAAAAGATATATGGAAATTATATTCCGCCGAATAAAAATCCAGAAACTAAATTAGCAGCTTTAACGCCGTATTCCGTCTTGCTTTTCCGCTCCAAAACGTAAAAAGTAAAATCGTAAGCGTTCTTTTCATCCTTTGGAAAGAATTGTTTTTCCAGGATTTCCCATTCATTCATATTTATTGGCGGCAAAAAAGTATCCGCATCAAAAACCTGGTGAATCCGTGTTAAATAAAACCTGTCTGCTAAAGGAATTGCATCCTTAAAGAGCTGCGCGCCACCAATAATAAAAGCCTCATTTTCACCTTCGAGCCTTGCAAAATCTATTGCTTCCTGTAAAGATCTACGGACAACAACACCCTCTAAATCAATCACAGCATTTCTGCTGATAACTACGCTGGTTCGCCCTGGTAAAGCCTTCCCAATACTTTCCCATGTTTTACGGCCCATCAGCATGTGATGGCCCATGGTTATTTGTTTGAATTTTTTGAGATCGGCAGGTAAATGCCAGGGTAATTGGTTGTTTTTTCCAATGGCGTTATTTTCATCTAAAGCGAATATGAGAGAGAGAAGCATCTGATTCAATTAAAAATTAAAAATGAAGAATTAAAAATTCGCATCGTCGCGGCGGAGTCGTAGCAGTGCTAAGTCTCTACAAAATGTCCAGCGTAAATTAAAGTCTAAAGTATTTTTCAGCAAATGTATATATGGATTTTTAACTCTTTGTTCCTTGTTCTTTGTTCTTAACTCAATTATATCCAAACCTGCCCGCCTTCTGTACAATTCTGGCAAATATCTATTTCCTTACGCGATTTTAAAACCGAGTTACGGAAATTCTGGTAACGGTCGCTCTGCCAGAGATCAATAAATTTCTGCTGCTGAATATCGCCCATGGTGTGGCTCGCATCCTTATCGAAACAGCAAGGCACAACTTTACCATCCCAGGTAAAAACGCAGCTTTGCCATAATTTCCAGCAATGGTTCAGCAAAGGATTTTTTATTTCGTATTTGCCGGTTTTTTTGTTTTTGCGGTAGCGGCTGTATTTTTCATTTTCTGGTATTAATTCATTGCCATTTTCATAATCGTAAACCTGCGCTGTTTTAAATTTCACCTCATCAACGCCAATTTCCTTCGCAATTTTCAAAATATCGCCGGTTTGGTGCTCATTTGGTTTCACAACAAGGTATTGAAAAATAATATGCGGTGTAGATGATTTTAATTTCTTCTTCCATTCCACAACATTTTTAGCGCCTTGTAAAACTTTATCCAACTTTCCGCCAATGCGGTAGCTTTTATACGTTTCCTGTGTGGTACCATCAATAGAAATTATTAACCGCGATAAGCCGCTTTCTACGCTTTTCCGGGCATTTTCGTCATTTAAATAATGCGCATTTGTACTCGTAGCAACATACATTTTTCTTGCTGCTGCATATATCACATAGTCGAAAAATTGTTTGTTCAGGTATGGCTCGCCCTGGAAGTACAGAATTAAATATGGCGTGTGCCTCGAAACCTGATCAATTACATTCCGGAAAGTATCGGTTTGTAACATGCCTGTCGGCCGGCTGAAAGCGCGTAAACCGCTTGGGCACTCGGGGCAGCGCAAGTTGCATGAAGTTGTTGGCTCAATGGAAATGCTTATCGGGTAACCCCAGTGAACTGCATTGCGGGTTGCGCGGGAATAATAGTAACTTGCCAGTGTTTTCGCAGCATTTATACTACGCGGCAATGTAAACTTCTGCGCAAACTCAAACCCGTCTTTTAATATAGCTCTCCACATATTTTTATAATATACTGAACATCAACCAGCGCAATGTTACATTTACAAAGTTTACATAAATACTTTGCAGAAGTTATTGTTTTCTGCAAAAATCTTCCTTTTTTCGAGAAATATTAGCCAAAACAAAACTATGCGCAACGCACTGCTTATTTTTATAAAGAACCCTGCCCTTGGTAAAGTTAAAACAAGGCTGGCCAAAACCGTTGGTGATTATAACGCTTTAAAAATTTACCAGTTCCTTTTAGACCGAACTATGGAAATTACTTATGAGCTGGATAAGCTGGAAAAGTTTGTTTATTATAATGAATTTGTGCCCACGAAGGATGAATGGCCGGCAAGCGCGTACCAGAAGGCGCTTCAGCATGGCGATGGATTAGGCGAAAAAATGAGCAATGCTTTTAAGGAAGCCTTTGATGAAGACTTTAAAAAAGTAGTGCTTATGCAGCCCGATTGCCCAAAAATGAGCGACACTATGGTTGAAAAAGCATTTAAAGTTTTGGATACGCATGATTTTGTAATCGGCCCTACAATGGATGGCGGTTTTTACCTGGTTGGCATGAAACAGCATCATCCTCAGCTTTTTGCCAATAAAACATATAGCACCGCCGATATTTATAACGAAACCATAGCCGAAATAGAAAAAATGGGTAAAACTTTCTTCAAACTTCCAGCATTGGTTGATGTAGATATGGAAGAAGATTTGGGTGCACTACGTAAAATGATAAAGACCGAAGAATAATCAAATTCTCCGGTCTTTATCATTTAATATATTTTATTTTCAATATTATTTTTCTCTGAACTGTACAGGTACAAAGAAGAAGTTATCTTCAAGGCTAAAACCGGTATTTGAGCTTGTGATCATTAATCTTAAAGTATCGCCCATTACGGTTCCTTCATAGCTTTGGTAATCGGTTACCTGGCGCATACCGAAAGATATTTTATCGCCCTTAACCTTGTATTTTCCTTTACCTTCATTCTTTTGCTTTCCTATAATTTTAGCCACCTGCTCCGGTTTCGAAGCGCTTTGGTCAACTACTACAGTTCCGTCTTCATAAAAACGCAGGTATGTGTAGTTGCTGCCCTGGTGAGAGCCGGCTTTCATAATTCCGTTCTTGAAGTAAACACCATCTGTACGAACCGTGGTTTCAGATTTTTCTTTATCGCCGCCTTTCTGCAGCTTCAAAACTGTGGAATTTTTTGCCGTAGTATAATGCAAAATACCAAAAAGGCTAAGTAAAACTATTCCTAATATGTATATCGACTTTTTCATGACTATTAATATTTAAAAATTTGTATTTAATCAATAATTATTATGTAGTAATAATGTAAAACAGCAGTTGATTGTTCTTGTATTTATAAAATAATTTTTGAATTTAAGGAAATTTTAATTTATATTTATAAAACATGTTCTGCAAGCTGCTGAACCTGCAGTTTTTACAGTTTTTAGCTATTAATTATGCTAAATTAATGCCATAGATGCATTAGGCCTTTACAAGGTTTGTAAGCTAAACCTGTTTTTTAGAAATAAAAATACAGCTAACTGGCCCGCTGAAGCTGATGCCGGCTTATATTGATGGTGAGGCGGATTTTTACCTTAGTGTAAGCTTATTGGTAAAAAAGATAATTTATGCTTTTGCCAATGCCAGAACTACAGTGACAAAAACTGTAAAAGAATAATAATAAACAATAAATGGCAGCATGAAAGGCTTTGCCCGAAAAGTTAGATACCCAGTATTTTCTTAAATTTAAACATATTAATACGTTCGGCGTCATCCTGCTTGCCATCTGCCCAAACAATATCTTTAAAATCCTTATAAATTTTCATCCTGGCAAGTTCATCAATATTCAGCTGCGCGCAGCAGGCCTGTACATGCTCCATTGTTTCCAGATCATTATGCTGCTTAAAATCATGCAGTACCTGGTTCCAGCATTTATCAAAGTTCTCGGCTTTTATTACGCCCATCTTAGCCATTTTTTCCCTTATAACATCTTTCTCGCTTTCTTCAATTTTATAATCGGCGTAAGCGGCACACAGGTATAGGTAAAGTATAAACTTTTCGTATGTATAATCTTCGCGGCAAGCTAAGTTGTCCATTTAATTTAAAGCCTTAGTTAATTATGTATTTACAACATTAACGCAAATTTCGCCGGTTTGATTGAAAT
Organism: Bacteroidota bacterium; assembly: GCA_036846145.1. GTDB lineage: Bacteria > Bacteroidota > Bacteroidia > CAILMK01 > CAILMK01 > DAIUCM01. The sequence continues at coordinate 8,184 of DAIUCM010000032.1, read as the reverse complement.
GTTGAAAATAATTACAGCCCCAACAGGTATTTTTTTAAAGTAATATATATGCAGATGTCAAAACTTTAACGGAAAAACGTATTTTTAAAGCCTTTAAAATAAAAATATGCAGGAACAGGAAAACAATATACTCATTAACACTACAACATCTGTAGAGCCGCCAAAGCATTTTTTAGGCAGTACATATATGGATGGCGAACAATACAAAAAGTTGCATGCCGAATCGGTTAGAGATCCTGAAGCTTTCTGGAAGAAGATTGCTGAACAGGAGCTGGAATTTTTTCAGCCGCATACAAAAGTTTTCAGCTGGAATTATCCCAATTACACCTGGTTTGAGGGCGCTAAACTGAACATAACGCACAATTGCCTGGACCGGCATCTTACCAACGGTTACGCCAATAAAGTTGGTTTTATTTATACAAATGAAAATGGCGAAGAGGAAAAGCTGACTTATACAGAGTTACATGCTTATGTATGCCGTTTCGCCAATGGTTTAAAATCGCTGGGCGTGGAAAAAGGCGACAGAGTGGCTATTTACATGCCATTAACTTTGCAGCAGATAATTGCCATGCTGGCTTGCGCGCGAATTGGTGCCGTACATTCGGTAATTTATGCAGGTTTCAGCGCGCATGCTTTAAGGCTGCGGATTGAAGATGCGCAGGCGAAAGTTTTAATTGCATCAACCTATACAAAGCGCCGCGGAAAAGAAATCAACCTTAAAGCTATTGTAAATGAAGCTGTTGAAGGTGTAAATTGTGTGGAGCATATTATTATACATCAGCGTGGAGAAAAGCAGCCTTTACAGGAAAAAGAAATAGATTATCATGACTTTAAGATGCAGCAGTCAGCTGAGTGCGAACCTGCTGTTTTAGATGCTGAACATCCTTTATATATTTTATATACATCCGGCACTACGGGCAAGCCTAAAGGCGTATTACATACCACAGCCGGCTACAATCTTTTCACACATTATACCACTAAAATCAGTTTCGATCTGCGGCCCGATGATATTTACTGGTGCACGGCAGATACCGGCTGGGTTACAGGACATTCATACATTGTTTACGGCCCGCTAAGCAATGGCGCAACAACGCTTATTTACGAAGGCGCGCCAGATTTTCCGGATGCTGCTGCCTGGTGGAAAGTGATTGAAAAATACAGAGTTACAAAATTTTATACAGCGCCAACTGCCATCCGTATGTTCATGAAACATGGCGAGCAATGGCCTGCAAAATACGATCTTTCTTCGCTTAAAATACTTGGCAGTGTTGGCGAGCCTATTAATCCGGAAGCATGGCAATGGTATCATAAAAATATAGGCCGTGGAAACTGTGCGGTAATCGATACCTGGTGGCAGACAGAAACAGGCGGACACATGCTGGTAACCATGCCGAGTATGACTCAGAAACCCGGCCGCGCAGGCTTACCGTTTTTAGGAATTGAGGCCGATGTAGTAAATAGGAAAGGAGAGAGCCTTCCGCCAAATTCGGTTGGTTTGCTGGTTGTGAAAAAGCCCTGGCCCGGTGCATTAAGAACCTGCTATGGCGAACCGGAAAGGTTTAATAAATACTGGGAAGAGATTGAAGGCGTTTACTTTGCGGGCGATCTGGCGACTAAAGATGAAAACGGATATATAATGGTGCTTGGCCGTGCAGATGATGTTTTGAATGTTTCCGGCCACAGGATTGGAACAGCAGAAGTAGAAAGTGCCCTGGTTAGCCATACATCGGTAGCCGAAGCAGCAGTAATTGGTAAGCCGCATGATGTTAAAGGTGAAAGCATTAAAGGATTTGTAATTTTAAAGAAAGATATTTCAATACACGAAAACCTTATACAGGAAATAAAAAACCAGGTAAAGGTAGAGCTTGGCAGCATGGGTGTGCCCGATGAAATTGAATTTGTGGAAAGCCTGCCTAAAACCCGCAGTGGAAAAATTATGCGCCGTGTGTTAAAAGCAAAAGAAATGGGCACCGAAACCGGCGATACTTCCACTTTGGAGGATTAAACTTACTAAAGCTTAAACTGTTTTAGAAGAAGTGCTTATATGGCAAAGGCATTTTTAGCCTGAACTATATATGCACTTCTTTTATTTTACACTGAAGCAGAGAGAAAGAGAAAATGTAAAGAATGAACAAGATACAGAAATGTGGATTACCGCCCGGCACTTTACTGCATACCGGTAAGCGCAAAATGGAACATGTAGCCATTAGTGTGCTCGATTTCAGCCCGGAGGCATTCGAAGAAAGATCCATTGAAAATATAGATGACCTGAAAGGCTTCGTTGACCGCAAATCGACAACCTGGGTAAATATTGATGGCCTGCATGATACCGAGCTGATTGCACGTGTAGGTAGAATGTTCGATATACATGATTTGGTGCTGGAAGACATACTCGATACCGACCATAGGCCAAAGGCTGAGTTTTATGATGGGTACGCCTTTGTGGTAATAAAAATGCTTAATTATAATAATAACCGCGATACGTTTGAAAGCGAGCAGCTTAGCATGATTGTTGGCGAGAATTTTCTTATTACTTTCCAGGAAGAGCCCGGTGATGTTTTTGATGCGGTACGAACGCGCATCCGCAAAGGCTTAAAAGTTCGTCAGCATGGCGCCGATTATCTTGCTTATACCTTGCTGGATCTTATTGTAGATACATATTTTCATATGCTGGAAAGAATGGGAGACTGGATAGAGAATATGGAGCTCAGCATTATACGCAACCCGAATCGCCGCCGCTCGCTGGAAATTAACGACCTGAAGCACGATCTTAACTTTCTGCGCAGGAACATCTGGCCGGTACGCGAAGTAGCCCATGTTTTACAGCGACACGAAGAAGACCTTATTACCGATGAAACCCGAATTTTCCTTAACGACCTTTACGACCATATTATACAGGTAATAGAAACCGTTGAAACTTACCGCGATATGATTGGCAACTTAATGGATCTGTACCTATCTAACATCAGCTATAAAATGAATGAGGTAATGAAAACGCTCACTGTAATTACAAGTATTTTCATTCCGCTAACATTTATAACCGGTATTTATGGTATGAATTTTAGTAATATGCCCGAGCTTGAAACAAAATACGGCTATTTTGTGATTTTGGGCGTTTTGCTGCTGGTTGCATCTTCCATGGTTTTTTATTTTAAGCGCAAAGGCTGGTTTTAGACAGTTTTCAGTTTTCAGTAACCAGTAAACAGTAACCAGTAAACAGTAACCAGTAACCAGTAACCAGTGTACGTTGATTAATATTTAATATGGTTTGACTGGTTTAGCTGAACTACCCTATATCATCTTGCGGAAAAATGCCTCGATGTGCGGGATTATTTAACTTGTTTTAACACCCTGAAGGGGTGAAACAACAAAGCTTGGGGCAACGCCCCAAGTACCCTAAAGCATTTTTCGGCAGAAACACATATGTAATATTATGTTAAAACACATGTTTGCATGGCATTTTTAATCTGCCTAACTTTGCACGCATTTTTGAAAGGTCCAATAATTTCATCCCCCAACCTAAACCATTCCATTCGCATCCGGCATATTATGTTTACCAAAGAAAGACTATTACTGCTTACACTCGCTGCTGTTCAGTTCACCAACATAATGGATTTTATGATTGTGATGCCGCTTGCCCCGCAACTCATGCGGCTTTTCGGTATTACTCCTCAGCAATTTGCCCTCATTGTTTCATCATACACCATTAGTGCCGGCATTACTGGGTTTTTCGGCGCGTTTTTTATTGATAAGTTCGACAGGAAAACAACATTGTTAACAGCATATATAGGTTTTACAATCGGTACGCTGGCCTGCGCTTTTGCACCTAATTACGCGTTTTTGCTTTCAGCTCGTATTTTAACAGGAATGTTTGGTGGTGTTATCGGCGCAATTGTTTTATCCATCGTTGGCGATGCAGTTCCCATTGAAAGGCGTGGCGCGGCAATGGGCGTTGTTATGGCTTCGTTTTCACTTGCTTCTGTTTTTGGCGTTCCGGTCGGCTTATATCTTGCGACTTTATGGAGCTGGCATGCACCTTTCTTTTTCCTGGCGGGTATTGCGGCATTGGCATGTGTGGTGATATTTTTTGTAGTTCCTAATATGCGCGGCCATATCACAAAAAAACATACCAATCCATTTAATATTTTAGCGAATATTGCAGGTAACCGTAGCCAGTTATTCGCTTTACTGCTTATGTTTTTACTGATGATAGGCCAGTTTGGCGTGTTGCCTTTTATCAGTAAATATATGGTTGCCAACGTTGGTTTTACAGAAAAGCAACTTACATATATTTATATTTTTGGCGGAGCGGCAACAATTTTTACATCACCGCTGGTTGGCAAGCTGGCCGACAGGTTTGGAAACAAACGCATTTTCGCAATCTTTATAATTATTTCGTTTATACCGCTTTTTCTCATTACAAATATGCCCAAAATAGCTATTGGCTGGGTTTTACTGGTAACAACAGTGTTTTTTGTAACATCTGGCGGACGAATGATTCCTGCAACAACCATGATAACGGCTACAGTAAGCCCGCAAAACAGGGGCAGTTTTATGAGCATTAACAGCAGTGTGCAGCATATTTCTGCGGGTGTAGGATCATTTATTGGTGGCTCTATTGTAACGGAAGGCATTGATGGTAAGCTGCAGAATTTTCCTGTAGTTGGCTATATTGCGATAGTTACAAGCCTTATTGCAATTGCGGTTAGTTCACAATTAAAAATGCAGGGCAACCAGCACATGAGTATAGAAAAAATGCCTGAGGCTGCATAGCCTGAAGCATTTTTCCGCAATAGTATATATGTAAAAACCGTATACCGATTTAGATTATCGGCATACGGTTTTATTTATGTTTTGGATTAAGAATCAGGAAGCGAAAGGCTCCAGAACTTCCTTTATATTACTTTCAGCAAGCCTGTTACCAATATCCGGATATTGCTTAACAATCTGTTCAAGAATTTCACTGTTCTGCCTGCCAGTACTTTGCGCCTGCGAATAAGGCGTATGTGTAAATGATACCAAAGCATATTGCGTGTTCCATTTTTCAGGAAAAAGCTCAGCCATTTTTTTATCTACTTTATTTTTGAGCTGGAAGTGAGGATCGGCAACCAGGTCGCGCATCTCAATAAAATTCTGTAAAGCCAAATCTGCAACTGCCTCGGCATCCGGTTTCCTTGCCGTACTGAATTTTTCAAAAATGGTTTCCCAATCCATGGCGTATTTATCAATCATTCCATTTAGGATGGAGCAATCTTCAAAACCGGCATTCATTCCCTGGCCATAAAACGGAACAATAGGGTGCGCGGCATCGCCAACCAATAAACCTTTGCCTTTATAATTCCATGGCGAGCAGCGAATTGTAGCTAAAGATGATGTAGGATTATGAAAGAAATCTTCCAGCAAAGTCGGCATCAGTGGCAGCGCATCAGGGAAATATTTTTGGAAGAATGCGGTTACATCTTCCTCGGTTTTTAGTTTACTGAAATTCTCTTCGCCTTCCTCGTAAGATAAAAACAAAGTGCAGGTAAATGAGCCATCCAGGTTTGGCAATGCAATCATCATGAAGCTTTTACGCGGCCAGATGTGCAAAGCGTTCTTTTCAATCAGCCAGCTGCCATTTACACCGGGCGGAATAGTTAATTCCTTGTAAGCATGCTCGATATAATCCTGCGTATATGTAAAATCCTGTCGCTCAGCCTTCATCAGCGCCAGCCTTGCCGCAGAAAAAGCGCCATCAGTACCAAAAATTACATCATACTTTTTACGGCTTTCCTGCTTAGTATGTATGTTCTGGAAAGTTACTTCGCCCGTTGTATAGTTTACATCTTCACATTTTTCATCGAAGAAAAGATTGATATTTTCATTTTCATCCGCTTTACGAATCAGCATTTGGTTAAGGCCGCCGCGGGAAACAGAGTTGATGAATTCGCCGGTTTTTCCATAAGGGAAAATGCTTATTTCGCCTTGCTGGTTGTGCACCGCGCGGCCATGCATGGGAATACACAATTTACGAACATCTTCTGCCAGGCCAATAGCTTCCAGCGCTTTAAGTCCGCGAGTGGAAAGTGCGAGATTTATAGATCTACCGCCTTGCAGTTCCGCTGTTCTGAGGTCGGGGCGGCGCTCCCATACATCTACATGCAAGCCACGCTGCGCCAGCATTACCGATAGGAGAGAGCCAACAAGCCCGGCGCCGATTATACAATGTTTTTTATCTTCCATTATACTGTTTTAATGGCTGTAAATTTACAGAATTGCGCCCGAAACCAGGGAATTCCATATATAACAATGCGAAAAAATGCTTAAAGTCAGGAATTGAAAACCTGCATGGCCCATTTATAATATTCGCGGTAAATGGTTTCACTATCGAAGTTTTTACGTGCGAACTCCTGTATTCGTACCCGGTCGGCAATATCTTTTCGCTGCTTTAAATCGTTAACAGCTAATCTTATATCTTCCTCGGTATTATTTTTTATAGTAATACCAAAATTATTTTCGGCGATAATTTCTTCCAGCTCGCCACCTTTAATATTGCTTACAACAGGCAAACCGGCAGCAAAGTAAGCAAATGCTTTATTGGGAAAATAAATAAGCGAACTTGGATTCACCAATAATAAAGCAGCATCATACTTCACAGCTTCTTCCTTAAGTTCCTGCTGGTTAAGCCAAGGTGTAATTTTTATATTTTTGATGTTGTGTTCTTCCAGGTATTTTTCAATTTCGTAGGCGTATTCGCGCAAGCCAATAATATGAAGACGTATGCCTTGCTGGTTGCTTAATGCAGAAATAGCTTTTGGCAAAAGCTTATTGGTTGAGCCGGTGCCTATATAAAGCAGCTCAAAGTTTTTGTTACGCCCGTTTTTGGGTTTAATTTCCGGGAAAAGCTCGCATTCTATACCCAGCCTGAAGACGCGGTTTGGTTTTTTAAGATATTTCTGTGGAATATACCGCAGGTAATCTCCACTTACAGGTGCGATAGCCAACGCGTTGGAAATAATATACTGGAAGCGTTTCTTTAAAGGACTGAGAATTAAGCTATTGCCAACAGGCAAAAATTGTGTAAAATTGAATGGCCAAAGATCCTGTACATCAACAATATAGGGAATTTTTTTTGATTTTGCCCATTTTGCGAGATAAAAATTGGCCCAGATTGGCGGATAAGCGCTGATGATAAGCGCAGGCTCATCTGCCGGTGAAATTTTCCTGAGATAAGCTTTTAAATTCCTGGCAAGAATATAATGGCTGTACAACCTGCGTAAGCCGACATGCTTTTTATAGGGCGGTGTGGCAATTTTAGTCAGTTTCAGTTCATGTGGCGTGCCTTCTTCCGACCATTCCTTGGCGAAACGGTAGGTTTTTTTTAAATGGAAAAAGTAGCTTGTTATATATTCAACCTCATGGCCGTTTTTCAGGAATTCCTCTGCCAGGTGCGCATAACGAATCGGCGAAATATTATCGGAGGGAATAGGATCAAAAGCGCTAAAAATCAATACCTTCACGAAATAGCACCTTTTTGCATCTGGAAAATTTTAGATTCATCGCCAGGCGTGGCGTGCTGGATAGTTACGGCGTTACGGCCTGCTTCTCCCATTTTACCGGCCTGGTAAATTGCCCTGTTGAGATAAGAAATAGCGTCCGCCATTTCCTCCGCATTGTAAGTATCTATACAAATGCCACTTTTGTTTTTTTCTATAATATCTTTATTTACAGTATTGTCCGCGCAAATCAATGGCAAACCGGAAGCCATAAGTGAATTCAGGTAAAGTATATAACTTTTGCCGGAATCGTTATTTTCATCATTCAAAAATAAAATTGCGAAATAGCTGCTGAATTGCTGAGAAACAGTAAATGACTGATGGTCAGCAAAAAACAGCTGCCCATCTAATTGTTTATATGTTTCAGATGTTTTCAGGATATCAGTCACCGGTTCATTAATCTTGCCAATATAATGCAAAGTAATACGTAAACCGGTGTTTTTAAGTAATAAAAGCGAATCTAAAATTACATGCAGCTGCCTGTTTCCAATATTCCCTACCGCTAAAAGCGTATTCCTGTTGCTGTTATCGGAGTTTTGGCTATGCATTTTATAAATTGGCTGCAAAAATATAGTACTAAAGTATTATATTTTTTAATTTTTTTGAGTTTTAGAAATACTTTTATTCTTACCAGTACATATATCAATAC
>DAIUCM010000031.1:0-30552 GCA_036846145.1 Bacteroidota bacterium | reverse complement strand
CTATTATATAAGCCTTTGTTAATATAATTTTACTAATTCAGCAAACAAAGCTTCAAACCGTAATATTCAGGGCAAAATTGTAACTCCGGGAAAGCGTGAAAACATTATTATAAATTACCCGGATAAGCAGGAAACTACAAGCTGATGAAGCAAAAAGCATTTTTGGCGAAGCTGATATATGGAGTAAAGCCTGGAAGCTAAAAAACTGGTAACTGATTACCCATAACTGGTAACTGAAATCCTATCTTTGCGCCATATATAACAACCCGGAAAAATGGCTTATTTACTGGCTCCGTCCCTCTTATCGGCAGATTTTACAAAACTTGGCGAAGATGTAGAAATGATCAACCGCAGCGAGGCGGACTGGTTCCATGTGGATATTATGGATGGTGTTTTTGTGCCTAATATTTCCTTTGGTTTCCCGGTAATGAAAGCCGCAAAAAAACTCGCCAAAAAGCCATTCGATGTGCATTTGATGATTGTGCAGCCGGAACGTTATATCAGGGATTTTAAAGATGCCGGCGCCGATATTCTCACTGTACAATATGAAGCCTGTACGCATTTGCACCGTACCATTCAGCAGATAAAAGAAGCCGGCATGAAAGCCGGTGTCGCCATTAACCCGCATACATCTGTAAGTTTACTGAAAGATGTTTTGCCTGACCTGGACCTTGTGCTTCTGATGAGCGTAAATCCAGGTTTTGGCGGGCAGAAATTCATCCCGAACAGCCTTAATAAACTCCGCGAACTAAAAGCGCTGATCATGCAAACAGGTTCGCAGGCATTAATTGAAGTTGATGGCGGTGTAAGCCTGGAAAATGCTGCGGAAATACTCGCTGCCGGCGCCGATGTACTTGTTGCGGGAAATGCTGTTTTCTCCACTTCAAATCCTGAGGAAACCATACAAAAATTCAAGGCCATTAACCCGCATATAAGCGAAGTGTAAAAAATGTATTTATAACAAGTTTTATCTTTATAAATCTTTTGGATAGCTTCCATTAAAAAACCAGAATGCCTTACCTGGCGAAGGTTTAATCCACTCATATAAATCTTTGTTTCGCTTAATACTGAACTGATTATAATTTATTTTTCCATTGTAGGCATTGGATACAATTATTCCTGTATTTCCAAATCTTAAACGCATTTTTGTTTCGAATTTTCCTTCATATTTTGGCATGAGGAATACTAAAAATTCGCCCGGCTTTATATTTAATCCCCAGTAATAAACATTTCCGCATCCGTAACCATAAGTATTAGATTCTATTGGATACCAAATGCCCTGGCTATCTTTTGCTTCTTGTATTGCATCAATTTTGTTGCTTACGCCAAATAATGTTTTAGTATTCGATGTTTCATTTACAATAAATGCAGGGAAATATATTTTGTACTCGTTATTTCTCTTGTATCTTATATTGCTATTATAATTGGTAAAAATCTGCAATCCATCAGTTGCGTAATTGTCATTAAGTGAATCAAAATCCTGCTCAAACCTTTCTTGGTAAAATATGGAGTCAGTTAAGTATATTGAATCTGTAAATTTATATTTACCGGCAATAAACGGATCAGGAACTGTGATAGAATCGGCATTAAAATATGACGCAGGCATATTTGACTCCGGTATTATAACTGGTATTTTAAACCTTTTAACTGATTCGGGTTCTTTACCTGCAGGTTTACAGCCAGTTGTTAAATTTGCGAGAAGGATAATTACAAGTGCTAGTTTCATTTTATAGTAACTAAAAAATTTAATTCTTATTTTACCCGCATGTAAGCGAAGCGCAAAAAATGCTTTTATAAAACTGATGAAACTTTATTTAAACATTTTTTATACGATGCATATATAGGACTTGCTGAAAAAGTATCAGAAATTTCGGGCATATCATTTCAAATAACATTTGCCCTCAGAAACCGGGCAGGCTTTCCCGTTTGTATTGGAACAAAACCCTAGGCTTTAAAATATGTGCGCTAAAAAAATAGCATGAAAGCATTCGCTACGCGCAACCGGGCCAAGATTAATTAGATGATTTGAAAATTTATGAATGGCCAAGCAACTGGTTACTGATCACTGATTACTGATAAGCTATTTTTTAAACGCTTATAATTTAAGGCTGGTGGGGCGCTGAATAGTAAAAATTGCTATTGTTGGTGCGCTTCGCAGCATAAATCTATTAAATAATAAACTGACAAAATTATTTACGCTTTTTCGGTAAGCGCTATTGCTATTCAATAAAAGGAGTAGTTTTTATGGGTTTAATTTTTATTTTACCAAATGTAAAACATTAAAAACTAAACAATTAAATATAATCAAAAAAGCAGCTTCTCAATTAAGTGAAGCTGCTTTCCAAATATACTTATCGCTAAATATACTTTGAACTATGATTTTTTTGATGAAATGAAAACTATGATTACCGCAAACCGAAATCATAGTCCATCAAAAAATCATTCAAATCAAAGTTCTAAGATTCAGAAATATTGCTGTTGTTATCGTTAACGTTGCTATCGGTATCGTTACGGCGTGTTTCACCATATTGGTTGCCATTTTCGCCGCCACGATTTTCATTATTGCGGTTTTCACGGTTTCCACCATTGTTATCACGCGGTCCACGATCATCACGATTACGATCTCCATAGCCGCCACGGTTTCTATCGCCACCGCCATTTCTGTCGCCGCCACCACGATTATCTCTTCCGCCTCTGTCATCGCGCCTGTCGCCGCCACGTCCGCCACGGTCATCTCTGCCACCACCGTAACCGCCCCGACCTCTGTCGCCACCACGGTCATCTCTGCGTGGGCGTTCTTCGCGAGCGCGCTCTACATAGCCTTCAGGTTTTGGAAGAAGTGCTTTGCGTGATAAACGGAATTTACCTGTTTTCTGGTCAACTTCCAGCAATTTTACTTCAATTTCATCACCCGGATTTAGTACACCTTCCATATCGTTCAACCTTTCGTAGCTGATCTCTGAAATGTGCAATAAACCTTCTTTACCCGGTAGGAATTCTACAAACGCACCAAAGGTTTGGATAGAAGTAACTTTGCCCTGGTAAACAGTGCCCGGCTCTGGAACTGTAACAATGCCTTTGATCCAGTCAACTGCTTTTTGCAATGAACTTGCATCCGGAGAAGAAACTTCCACTACACCCACATTTCCAACTTCTTCGATAGAAATAGTAGCGCCGGTTTCTTTCTGAATTCCCTGGATAACTTTACCGCCGGTACCAATAATTGCACCGATAAATTCTTTATCAACCTCGAACTTAACCACACGCGGAACGAAAGATTTGTAATCTTCACGCGGCGCAGATTGTACTTCATTCATTACGCTGAGAATATGTAAACGGCCTTTGCGCGCCTGCTCCAATGCTTCTTCCAGAACATCATATGTTAAACCATCAACTTTTAAGTCCATCTGGCAAGCAGTAATTCCATCTGCTGTTCCGGTAACTTTAAAGTCCATATCGCCAAGATGATCTTCATCACCCAAAATATCAGATAAAACCGCGTATTTTCCACCTTCAGAAATCAAACCCATGGCAATACCGGAAACAGGCTTAGAAATTTTGATACCTGCATCCATCAAAGCCAAAGTTCCTGCGCAAACAGTCGCCATAGAAGATGATCCGTTCGACTCTAAAATATCTGAAATGATACGGATTGTGTAAGGATTATCTTCGCCTGTTGGCAACACTGGTTTCAATGCGCGCAGAGCGAGATTTCCGTGGCCGATTTCACGACGGGAAGCGCCGCGATTCGGCTTCACTTCACCCGTAGAAAAACCAGGGAAATTATAATGCAAAAGGAATTTATTGTAGCCCTGGTGAATAGCGCCGTCAATTAATTGCTGGTCTAATTTCGTGCCTAAAGTAACTGTGGTAAGTGATTGTGTTTCACCGCGCTGGAACAAGGCAGAACCATGAACTGTAGGTAAAATATCAACTTCAGCCCAAATGTTACGGATCTCATCAAGTTTACGGCCATCCAAACGTGTTCTGTCTTCGAGAACCATCTTTCGCATCTGCGCTTTTTTCAGCTTGCTATAGTAAGATTTGAATTTCGTTTTGTCTATTTCGCTGTCTTCAGGTAAGCTTTCGAAATACTCTTCTAATGGTTTAGTGAATGCTTCTACACGCTCTTTTTTGCTGCTTGGTGTTTTTGCTGCAGTATATAATTTCTCTGCGAAAAGATCATAAACGGTTTTTTGCAATTCTTCATCAATCTCTTCTGCATTGAATTCGAATTTCTCTTTTCCGCATTTTTCGCGAAGATCTAACTGCGCCTGGCATTGTTTTTTGATGGCTTCATGTGCGAATTTGATGGCTTCAAGCATTTCCAGCTCGCTAACTTCGCGCATTTCGCCTTCTACCATGTTGATATCGTTGATGTTACCGGAAACGATAATTTCCATTGTAGAATTTTCCAGCTCCTCAAAATCAGGGTTAATTCTGAATTCTCCATTGATTTTTGCTACACGAACTTCAGAGATCGGCCCTTCGAAAGGAATATCTGAAATTGTTAATGCCGCGCTCGCAGCCAGACCGGCCAAAGCATCGGGCATCACTTTTTTATCGGAGCTCAAAAGGCTTATCATGATCTGCACATCATTCCGGAAACCATCCGGGAACAATGGGCGTAAAGCTCTGTCAACCAATCGGCTGATCAATATTTCATAATCGCTCAAACGGCTTTCGCGTTTCAAAAATCCGCCCGGGAAACGACCTGTTGAAGAATATTTTTCCTGGTAATCTACGCTTAAAGGGAAGAAATCAACGCCTTCTTTCGGTGATGTTGTTGCTGTAGCAGTCGCCATTAAAATGGTATCGCCTAAACGAACGGTTACTGCACCATTGGTAAGTTTTGCTAATTTCCCGGTCTCGATAATAATTTCCCGGCCGTCATCCAGCGTGATGGTTTGTGTAAATACTTGTGGTTTACTCATTTGTAATTTAAATGTTTAGGCTTTTCTTCTAATATGGCCGCACAGCCATATAAGCCTTTGTTAAAAAATACTTTAATTTAATATGCGAAGATGCGAAAAATTTGCGGATTTGTTGTAGGGCATGCCCTTGCGGTTGCCCTTGTTGTGGCTAATAAGTTTGTTTTGCACTTCGGAAGCTGGTTCTTGTCACTTTTTCTTAAAAAAAAGTAACCAAAATTCAAGGCTTTCGATAAAATGCGCTTTCGCGAAATGGCATGAAGCTAAACAAAACCAAATCTCGCATCAAGCTTAACGCTTAATAAGTTAGCTCAACTATTGCTCGGTCATGGTTTTGTTTGCCTGCGGCCGCTTCTTGCCACTCCGCTCAAGTCTCATTTTCTCTGATGCCGGTCCTAAAAAACAAAGAAATAATGTATTAACGAAATAATAATATTCAAGCATTTTTTGAGAGAAGGATATATGGAAAATTAACTGACGTAGCTGCATTCCTCTCCTAATTTAGGAGAGGTGCCCGAAGGGCGGAGAGGTCAAAGCCCTGAAAGGGCGAAATATACTAGCACAGGGCAACGCCCTGTGTTTGAGTAAAGTAAAAACAAAAAAACCGCACCAAAAATATTGATGCGGTTTTCATTAAAAGTATATCTTGTATTACTTACGGATACCTAATTTAGCAATGATATCCCTGTAACGGAAAATATCTTCCTGGATTAAATAGTTAAGCAATCTTCTTCTTTTACCTACCAGTTTCAAAAGTGCCTGCTGGGTGTTGAAGTCCTTACGGTTACGCTTTAAGTGCTCTGTAAGGTGATTGATACGTGTAGAAAAGATGGCGATCTGGCTTTCTGCAGAACCGGTGTCTTTTTCGCCTTTACCATACTCGGCAAAGATCTCTTTTTTTCTTTCTGTTCCTAAATACATTTTTGCAAAAATTAGCTTATTGACAAATGCGTTAATAAAATAAAGTGCAAAGGTACGGGAATTTTATTGAAAAATTGTAAAATTGGAAGATTGAAAAATTAAGTTGCAAGGTTGGAAGGTTGAAAAGTTGGAAGGTTGCTTCGCATCGCGGCATTTTTAATTCTTCATTTTTAATTTTTAATTGAATAGGGGTTGCTTCGCACCGCATCATTCTATCTCCTAACTCTGTATCTTATTTCCACAAAAGAAGCCCCGATGATTTTCTTTTCAGCAGGGCTTCTCTAATAATTCAATTAAATATTACTGCTGTATTTTTACAGATTTCATTACTTTGTCCCTGATCTTACCGCCATATACATCGCCAGATCTGTAGGCCACCATTACCTGCCATATATTGTTTTCTTTGGCTGTAATAAGGTTGTTGAAATCTATCTTGTCATTCCCTTTTTTAAAGGTTCCGCGCTGTAGTATGCTGTTAATGCCGCTAACAACGGTATCCTTATTTACATATGAAAATTCATCGATACCGCCGCGTGTCTGCATTTCGTACAATGCGCCGGCAGCTGCGCCTTTCAGGTTTGCTGCGGTGCCTTTTTTGTAGGCAAGTGTGCTTACAATTATCATTAAATCATCTTCATCGTACTGGTAAGCGCTCATTTTCTCTACCGATTCTTTTGTTTTCTCCGGTATACTTACGTTTGCTTTTACCAGTTCTTTTGGGGTTTCTACCTGTATTTTAGGTTCGCTGTAAGATTTTGTGGTCCATTTTTGCGCGAAAACCTGCTCCAGTGTTTTAGCCGTTTTGGGTGTAAAGGCAAAAAGCATAACGCTGGCTGCCAGTGCTGTTAAATAAATTGTTTTCAGTTTTTTCATATATATTAAAGTTTTGATTAAGCTAATCTCCGTCGGCCGGTTTTCCCGGCATTTATACTTCTTTAAATTATATATTGAAGTATTTTTCGGCGCTTATATATATGTAAACCGGCTTTTGTGAAGATTTAATCGCGCTTACCTGCCATGGCGCCTTCGTAATCGGGCGCCACCAGCAGGCTGCGTGTTTGCTCATCGGGCCAGCTTAGCTTATTGAAAACAGCCCAGTAATACGCTTTGTTCATACTGTCCCAATGGATAATTACCTGGCGGTATTGCAGCGATTGTACGCCGTTGAGGTAAATACAGAAAACAGAGAAAGCTATTGCGAGGAAAAATGCCGGCTTTAGCTTCAGCCATAAGTACTGCCAAAGTGCGGCAAATGGCAGCGCCAGTAAAGCGTAAGCCTCTATCATGGCGCGCATGCCAAAGCTGCCGCCGTACCACCAGCACCACCAGCTGAATATTACATATATATGCAATATTACATATATTAGTATGGGGAAAAATACTTCGGGCGTACGCCTGCGCAAAAAGAAAAATCCGCATAACGATAAAATCATAACAGGCGTATAAACCAGCCAGCCTTTGCGGTAACCGAACAGGCCGTTTATAATCTGCGGATCGTTAAAGAAAAAACGCTCGTTGCCGTATGAATAATAAAGCCATTGCCCGCCATACGTTTTCCAGTAAACAAGCTGCGGTAACGCTACCAGCAGCGCAACGCTAAAGCCAAGTAAAAAATGCTTATAATGAGCCAGGTAAAATTTTATTTTGCCAGGTAATGTATTTTTACCGCTTATATTATATAGCAGGAAAAAAACCGCAAGCATTACACTAATGGGCCTTATAACAACGGCCAGCGCCGCTACAGAAAAAAGCATTGCCATGGTGCGGTAAGCAGGTTTTTCATGCCATTTTATAGTGAAATACAGGAACAAGGTAAACAGGCAGAACAGCGACGCATGGCTCATTGGGCCCTCGGTAGTGGTATAGTAAAACAGGTTTGTGCCTAAACTTATGCAGATTAAAGTAAGCGCCGTTGCCAGATCATTAAAATAGCGCAATAATATGCGGCGCAGAAAAATATAGCCTATAAAACTATAGCAAAAGCCGCTGATGAAAATGCCAAGCTGGTAAGGAAAAGAAAAACCATTTTGTGGAAAGCCGAAAACTTTCGCTATACCATGCCCCAGTAAAAAAAAAGGTGTATAGGTTATGGCCATACCGCCAGAAAAGCGCCCTATGTTTTTACCGATATCCGATTTCTTCAGCCAGTAATGCTTCTGCAGGCTATCGGGCAATTGCGGTACAAACTCAAAACCAAGGTCGTTATAAATAAATGCGGCAGGCAGGTACATATAATATTCCTGCACATCCCATTCAATTATATTAAGCAGCTTAGGCCGGTTAACCTGGCTGTAAATATTCAGCCCGCAAACCACGAAAATTATAACAAGCGCTGTTTTAGAAAGAGATATTTTGCGCAACCAGCCCATTTAATACAATTATTGGTGCAAATATCCGCTTTTTTTAAGGAGAATAGAATGCAGGAGATAAGAGTTAGAATGCTGGAGTTAGAATACAGAATGCAGGGGAGTTATATGAATAAGAATTTTAAGCTTATTGAGACGATGAATTCATTCATTCTATCATTCAATCCTTCATTCATTAAAAAACCGGCAGGTATATAAAAGAAGAAAGGGAGATAACTACTTCTCCCTTCCCATTGCCAAAATATCAAAACTACAACTGCCTATGAAAAAATTTTTGTTAAAACTTATGATTCAAATATACGACGATAAAATTGAAAAATAAGTATAAAATTTGAGTTTTCTTACGCTTTCAAAAACAACCTTTTGTACTTAACCCTTTGCTTCTCTCCCAAAAAGCGCTGCAAAGGTCGCAATAAAATTTGTAATAACAATATAATTAAAGTAAAATGATTGAGATTAACAAAATAGTAACACCGCAACAGCTGGAACAAGCATTTGAAATAAGGAAACAAGTGTTTGTAAATGAGCAACATGTAACGCCAAAGCTTGAGTATGATGAGTATGAAGATACATCAACGCATTACCTGGCAAAGTTTAACGGAACGGTTGCGGCCACAGCGCGCTGGCGTTATACATCTGCACAAACAATTAAGCTGGAACGGTTTGCCGTATTAAAGGCTTTCAGAGATAAAAAGGTAGGTAAAGCTATTTTAAACCATATATTGAATGAAGTAAAAATGCTTCAGCCGCAAAAAATATATCTGCATGCGCAGGTGCAGGTGGTGGAGTTTTACTGTAAAGCAGGTTTTGTTGCTGAGGGCGAACAATTTACCGAGGCTGATATTCTTCATTATAAAATGGTTTATTGGCCACCGCAAAGTTAATGAGTCAGAATATTTGGTCAAGCGCTCCACTGGTACGTTTAACGCTGCCCTTTGCTTTGGGCATACTGGTATGCAATTATTATTCAGGTGTTTATGCGTACTATTTGGCCTTTGCAGCTATCGTGTTCCTTGCCATTTACCTGGTAACTTCGCTCCGTTATTTTAAGCTTCCGAAACAGGTAGCCGCATTATGTATGTCGGGCTGCTGCTTTTTTGCCGGAGCAGCTGTGTGTCAATACAATAAGCTTAACCTGCGGCCCGATTTTTTTGCAGGCAACCTGAAAGATTCATCGGTTTTACTGGTGAGGATTTACGAGCCTTTACAGGAAAGAGACAACACCTACAAAGCCATTGCGGAAGTAAAAGCCGTGCTCGATAAGGAAAATACACCGGCAAGCGGCAGAGTAATTTTATACTTCCGGAAGGAAAATCTTACGCGTTTACCAAAATACGGCGATTTATTTTTAATTGCAAATACTGTAAAACCACTAAAAAAACCTCAGAATCCGCAGGTTTTTGATTACGCCGGCTTTATGCGATACCGTAAAATTTACCACAGCGCGTATCTTCAAGCCTCGCAAATTTTATATGCCGGGCAAAATACAGGCTATGCAAGCTGGCAGGCCATATATACATTTAAAGAAAAATTGCTTGCCGTTATCGATTTTTATATAGAAGGTGCGGATGAACGGGCAATTGCCAAGGCGCTTTGGCTGGGCGATGAGCGCGATATGCTTCCGCATATTACTGCTTCATACGCAGGCACGGGCACAATGCATGTTTTATCGGTTTCGGGCCTGCATGTTGGTTTTATTTTCCTTATACTTAATTTTCTGCTTCGTACATTGCATCATACAAAATGGGGCAGGTTTTTCCGTGTAATCATACTCATCTGCGCGCTTGGCTTTTACGGCATACTAACCGGTTTATCGCCATCGGTATTGCGCTCTGTAATCATGTTCAGCTTCCTGGTTATTGGCCTTAACATTCGTAAAATTACCAATATTTATAACTCAATAGCATTTTCTGCGCTTGGCCTGCTGGTTTTTGATCCTTTCCTGCTTATGCAGCTTGGTTTTCAGCTATCGTATATAGCGCTGGTGGGCATTGTATGGCTTCATCCGCATATTTCTAAAATATGGCAGCCGCAAAACAAAAAGCTGAAATATATCAGAGATCTGCTTGCCGTATCATTAGCCGCGCAGATCGCTACTTTCCCGCTGGGCTTATATTATTTCAACCAGTTTCCCGCCTATTTTTTAATCTCAAACCTGCTTGTAATTCCCTGGAGCATGGTAAGCCTTTTTGCCGGTTGCGGCTTTCTGGTGGTGAGCGCTTTTACGTTCCTGCCCGAGATTATAATTGCCTGGGCCGGCAAGCTTGTTTACTGGCTCATACTTGGCCTCAATAAAACGGTAACGCTGTTATCCGGCCTGCCATATGCACAGTGGGAAGGTACGTTTATTTCCCTGGCGGAGTGTATTCACAGCTACATAGCCATAGTTTTGCTGGCCTATGCATTTATTCACCAGCGTAAAAAATTATTGCAGGCAGGTTTGGGCGTGCTGGTTATATTTTTTTCGGTAAGAAGCATCAATAAATTCACAAGCTTCCGCGAAAATAAATTAACCGTACATGCCATTCCAAAAACATCTGTTTTGAGTTTAAAAGAAGGGGACAGGATGTATTTGCTGGGCGATACTGCTTTTATACAAAATATGGATCAGCGTAAATTCCATGTAAACCGCTACGCCTACAGCTATTTTGTGCCGAAGCCATATATACAGCCCGTAAAAAATACTTCGGGTTTCAGCAGCGCAGGCTTTTATTTCAGTGCGCCGTACGGGCAGGCTGGTAAGCAGCGGTTTTTGTGGCTGAGGAACAAAAACGATATTCCTGCTGAAGGATTCGGTTTTGCTGATCTTGATTTTATTATCCTTTCGGGGAATTTAAAGATCATGATAAAAGACATAAAACATATTGCCGCAGGCAGGGTAATTTTTACGGCCGATAACAGCTTTTACAGGTGTGCACTTTGGGAAGCGGAATGTAAAGAACTGGGCATACCTTTTACAAACCTGCAAAAAGATAATAGCTTTGCAATAACATATGGCCATCTCTGATAAAAAACTTAAAGATGAAGGCATGCAGAAAATTAAAACCCAAAGGTACATTTTGTAAATGAGGGAGATATTTTTTGGCAGCGCAACGCAGAAACTGAGTTTTTCAGAGCCGCCTTTTTAATAATAGCTTAAAAATTACAGCATATGCAATTTGTAGAAACACGTAGCCAAAACGGCATTTACGAAATAATTTTGAACCGCCCCGATAAACGCAATGCGCTCAACAGCAGCTTTGTACAGGAATTAACCGATGCGTTTATTACCGCAGATAAAGATGAACAAACACGCGTTGTGATACTAAAAGCCAATGGAAAAGCTTTTAGTGCGGGTGCGGACCTGGCCTATCTCCAACAGCTGCAAAAAAATACGTACGAAGAAAATTTAGCCGATTCCACACAGCTGAAAAACCTGTTCGCCCATATATACAACCATAAAAAAATAGTTATTGCGCAGGTTGAGGGCCATGCCATTGCCGGCGGCTGCGGCCTTGTTACCGTTTGCGATTTTGTTTTTTCCGTACCCGATGCGCTTTATGGTTATACCGAAGTAAAAATAGGCTTTGTACCGGCAATTGTCATGTTTTTCCTGCTGCGTAAAACAGGCGAAGCCAAAGCGCGCGAGCTGCTGTTAACCGGCAAGCTGGTTTCCGCGCAGTTTTTCAAAGAGTTAGGTTTGGTTACAGAAATTGTAGAAGCCGGTGAAATTAACCAACATGTACATGATTTCGCGGCGCAGCTGGTACAGCAAACATCCCCGCAATCTATCGCCCTTACCCGTAAAATGATCGCTGAAATCCAGGATCTTTCCGCTGCCGATGCGCTGGCTTATGCTGCCGCGCAGAATGCGCATGCCCGCGCGCAGGATGATTGCAAACGTGGCATTGGCGCTTTTTTAAATAAAGAAGAAATTAGCTGGCGTTAGTTTAGTTAATTAAAAATTAGAAATGCCTGGCCGCCATTTTTATCATCTAAGGCGAATGTGATAGCTTTTACTAATATAAGTAACAGGACAAATTTGGTTTTAATTAAGTACCACTTTGGCATCAATTGTAAAATCGCTAATAAACAACTATTTAACCTTCTATTTTTTTGGTACTCAATACCCAATACTTTTGTCATATTACTTAAAATAAATTATGCGTATTTGAAAAGTGTACTGTAAGCCACAGTTCATGCAGCTTCGTACAGATACGCACTGGTTTCGTGGCACACAAACCAGCCTTACTTACGCCTATATCATTCTATATTAATATTATAAATATTATACATATAAAATACAAAAGGCAGCTTACGGGCTGCCTTTTGTATTTTTCAAAGCTCAAAATATCTATTTACAAATATATTCGTAGGTATTGGTTTCATCGTTGGAGCCCGATGCTGATGTTTTAGGGTAACCCTGCTCGTTATACTGGTATGCAATTGTAGTTGAGTAAGTGCTGCCCGATGGTGATTTTTCAATAATCCTGGTTACATTGTTCTGGCTTATTTCTGTGGCAGATTCCATATAAAAAGGCATGCGCGCAACAAGCATTGGATTTTTTTTGTCATCATACTCAAATTCAAGAATTTCTTCAATTTCATCCTTCCCATCTTCAATCCTGTGCCTTTCTTCTTTAATAACATTTCCTCTGGTATCATAAGTAAGCAGCATGTAATTTTCGGTTAAGCCGCTGTTTGGGTCAACCATTTTATATTTTGTAAGCTGTTTAAGGCTGTTATGCTCAAACTCCAGCCTGAAATCGTTTACAGGAACACCGTTTTCCATGCTGAATATATCAATTTTGGTTAACGTATTGTCAATACCATAAGTAAGGTTTCCATGGCCCAGCTTCTCCTTGCCTTCAAAAAAGTCCAGTGTAGTTATTCTGCCGGATACATCACGCGTAAACTGGTATGAAAAACCTTCCTCGGCCGGATCTTCTTTATGGGTTATTTTGGTTACTTCCATAGCGCTGTTGTAAGTATAGTCAACGCTAAAGTCTTCACCATACATTATTTTGGTAACAAAGCACTTGCCTGCCGTGTTGTTGGTGCCAGGCGTAGTGCCTGGTTTGGGGTCATCATTCTTTTTACACGAGAATGATACCGCTAATGTTAGCAGTAACAAAAAACTGATGGTTAATTTTTTCATTTGTTTGTTTTGGTGTGAAATAGTTATGCAAATTAACATATTAAATACAACGCAACAGTAATGATGCCAGTATTTTTATAGTATAATTGAAACAAAAAAAGCCCCGCATACAGCAGGGCTTTTTTTAAGTAAGAAATTTTTAAATTGAAACTCTAAAATGTTTGTAATAAAGCTTTGCAGTGGAATTAACACCGGCGTTTGCTGCTTGCAAATGAGGGTGTTGAATTTATAATCGCAACGCTTAAATTAATGCTTTTAGATTTACCCTTTATATTATTTGCAGTTATACTCCATATCGGTAGTAGTGGTTCCTTCAGAAGTTGTAGATACTGCTGAAGTTGGATAACCGGTACCATTATACTGGTAAGTAATGTTTTCGGTTGTAGTTGAACCTGTCATTGCGCTTAATGATGATGACTGAGTAACATTGTTGTTGCTCATAGCAGTAACACCATAAATAATTGGCAGATTTAAAACCATATAAGGGTTTTTCTTATTGTCGTAGGTGTAAGTTGTAGTGCTTGTAAGCTCCCCTTTACCAAATTCGTCAGCGAAATAAGATTTTTCGGTTACAATGTTACCGTTTGCGTAAGTGTACTCCTGGTAAGCAAATAACATTGGAACGCCATTAGATACAAAATAAATATTTGTTCTGGTAACCTGGTTGCCGTTATAAACATTTGTAAGCTGCGCAACTTCACCCATTGTACCGGTTGAGTCCTGGTAAGAGTAAATGCGTGCTTTTGTAGGCATATTGTTGCTGTTGTACTCTACAGTTGTATAGCTCGTCATGTCGGTATCTTCATAATCTTCTATACGGGTAGCACGGCCGCTTCCATCATAAGTAATTTTTGTATGCTCGCCAATTGTTGTACCATCATGTGCATAAGTGTTAATTCTCTCCAGCCTGTTATTAGCGTTATATACGTACTGCTGGTGGTTAACATTATCAAGCTTGGTTTTGGTTACGTAGCACTTAATTTCTGCCGGTGTTGGGTTATTACCCGAATCTTTAGGGTCGTCTTTTTTACAAGAAGATACAATTGATGATGCAGCAATAAGGGCTGCACATACATACATGCTTAACTTTTTCATTTGATTTAATTTATAGAATGTGATTTAGTTGCAAAAATACGTTTACTGCTTTGTAAATAAAATTAAAATTTTTTAGGCACAGTTAACCCTTACGCTTATGTTAGACGCAATTTTTACCTGGCAGGTTGGGTTGTGGTTAAAAAAAAATCCTGCTATTTAAAATTTACCGGCTAATTTGGGGATAACTGCATTTACAATTTAGGTTTTCACCCTGTAAAATTATTCCTGCTTATTGCTTAGTATAGTCGTTTATTATTCGCCTCAGCCATGGCAACATTAGGAAAATACCGGCGGCTGCAAACATTAGCAGGCCAAAATTTACCAGGAAGAACTGGTATTTCAAGTCATACGAATCCCACATACTGGCTAAAACACCGCTTAATTTATTGCCGATTGATGTTGATAAGCTCCAGGCACCCATCATTAAAGCTGCAATACGCGGCGGGCTTAATTTACTAACCAGCGATAATCCCATAGGGCTGAGGAACAATTCGCCTACTGTTATAACCGCGTATGTGCCAACCAGCCACCAGGCCGAGCTTTTTTCGGCGCCATTATGCGCATAAATTGCACCGGCAACCATTACCAGCGATGAAAACGCGCTAATTACCAGGCCCCAGCTGATTTTTGCCGGCGTTGAAGGCTCGCGGTTACGGCGGCGCAGGTATGAAAAAAACATAATAACAAGTGGCGTAAGCACAACCACGAAAAACGGATTTATACTCTGGAAAATCTCCGTAGAAATAAGTGGCAGGCTTTCACCTTCACCAGGCCAGCGCTCCTTCGGTAAATTGTTAAGGTATGGCGTAACACCTTCTTTGGTAACTACTTTTCCATCAACAGTCTGCGTACGGAAAAGCGAATCGTAAGCCGGTACTTCCGCAGTTTTGGTTGTAACCTCCTGTACCATACCCAGCGCTTTGGTAGCCGGCACTACTGCAGCAGGCAGCTCACGATCAGTATAATACTCGGCCCAGGTTGTAAGCGCTGTACCATTCTGCTTAAAAATGGCCCAGAAAATAATTACAACGCCCATAATGGCAAGCAAAGCGCCAATTGGCCTTTTATCGGTTTCGGTAGCAGTTCTGTAAAGGTTTATAAAGTAAACAAGTATTGGCAAACAACCGAATAAAAACGCATCGGTTGAGTGGGAGCCGAAAACCGAATAATGTGGATCGTCTGCAAAAAACGGCGGTAAAACCCAGCCAGCAATCCCCGCAAAAAATGCCGGAATCATAATAATGCTTAATACGCTGCCCAAACCGGCTTCGCCCGGCCTTGCGGGTTTGCGTACATCTGCGCTACGATAATGCCTGTCGCCGGCAAGGAAAAATATAAGCGCTATAAACATACCAAGCCCTGCTGCTCCAAAAGCATGGCCCCAGGTAAAAGTATTTCTTAAATATGCAGCGAAAAAGTTGCATATAAAAGCGCCAAGGTTAATGCCCATGTAAAAAATATTGAAGCCGGTATCTTTAAAAGCGCGGAACCTGTCTACATTATATAAATTTCCTAAAAGTGTGGAAATATTGGCCTTAAAAAATCCTGTTCCTATTATTATAAACCCGAGCGAAGAATAAAAGGTGATCAGGTGCATGCTAATCTGCTGCGGACCACTTAATAAAAGGTTAATAGTTACCATTTTATCCCGCACATCAAAAAAATCGGGGATGGCAAGGCCAAGGTAGCCCAGGCCCATTAACACACAGCCAATAATTACAGATAAACGGTAACCCAGCAGCCTGTCCGCCATCATGCCGCCGATAAACGGCGTAAGGTAAACCAGCGCTATAAACGTACCGAATACATCCGATGCTGTCGCTTTATCAAAAGCCAATCCGCCGGCTTCGGTATCTTTCATATAAAGGAACAAAATGCCCAGCATTAAGTAATAGCCGAAGCGTTCCCACATTTCCGTTAAAAATAAATAAGGTAAGCCTTTAGGGTGTTTTCCCGATGATGAATCTGCCATATATGGTGTGTGAAAAAAATACTTTGGGGCCGTAAATTACGTTTTTTTATTTATTCCGTAAAGAAATGTAAGAATGAATGATTGTATGAATAAAAGAATGGTTTGAGTGCCTAATTGTATTGGATTTGAAGGTAACCTTTTTGCAAATCAAAAAATCAGGGATTACTAATTGGCATGCCATATTGTGCGCTCAGCAAACAGAAGAATATGGGCCTGAAGTCAGCTGCTTCAAATTGTAGTAAATAAGTTTTATGATATTAAATGTACAATGGATTTTGGCTAATTGCAGAATAAAACTCAATGTCCTATAGTTAAGGTTTTTTTATACAGGACTTTAAACCATGCTGACACAATTCGTCCTTCCAGGGCTTGGTGCAACATAATTAATTAGAATTGAAATTATATATTGAACTTAACAGGTACTTTTGTAAAAAGCTTATTTTCGAAATTTTTAAAGCAACAGTGCTTAAAACTTATCTTCGGATTATTTTTAATGCTGATGAATATAATCTATGGCAGAATTTAAGGATCTTTTTTCCCGGCAGGCTAATATATACAGGAACAGCAGGCCTACATATCCGCAAGATTTATACGAATTTGTAACCGGCTTGTGCAGCAATAAAACTGTGGCCTGGGATTGCGCAACCGGTAACGGGCAATGTGCTGTTGCGCTTGCCGATTATTTTGAAAAAGTTGAAGCTACTGACGCCAGCGCCAGCCAGATTGAGAATGCTATTGCGCACCCAAAAGTAAACTACCGCGTTGCAACTGCATATAGCAGCGGGCTAAAAAATGCTTCGGCCGATTTAATAACAGTGGCAACAGCTGCTCACTGGTTCGAAATTGATAAGTTTTACGCTGAAGCGGACCGTGTTTTAAAACCTGGCGGAGCACTCGCTATCTGGAGTTACGGCGGCTGTACCGTTAATGAACAGGTTGATGAAGCACTTCATAAATTATCGCACAACATACTTGCCGATTACTGGTCGCCGGAAATATGGAAAATATGGCGAGACAAGTACCAAACGCTGCCATTCCCATATCGTTTAACAGAATCGCCCCAGTTTACGAGCAAGCTGAACTGGAACCTGCAGCAGCTGATTAACTACCTCAACAGCTGGAGCGGCGTGCAGAATTATAAGAACGCAAATGCTAAAAACCCGGTAGATATTATTGAGGACGAACTCGCCAACATTTGGGGAGAGCCGGATATGTTAAAGCCTGTTTACTGGCGATTGTATATGAAAGCCGGCATAAAGCCCTAAGCCACATATATACCATTGCCAATAAATGCTTTAAAAAAGAAGCAAATTACAAAATACGCCGGCCGGCATAATGTAATACTTCAACAATAAAATCAGGTGGTTTTTTACCGGGCTGTAAACCGAAGCCTTTGATTAGTTGGCTAACTCATAAGTAAGCTCGTAATCGCTGCTTGCACAGGTAGCGCTTCTCATGGTTTCCAGCGTGCCATCTACATAAATAGCTATAGATTTCATGCTTGGCATTTCGGAATATAACTTAACAGAAACTGTTTTGCCGGTAAGCGTGTAAGTTTTTGTGTAAGTTTCGTCGAAATCAGCCTTAGCTACCGAAGTTATTTCAACTTGTGAGGCTTCGCCTGAAGTAACTTTTACAGTTACAATTTTACCCTCTTTCTTAATTTCTGTATCCTTTACTACAACTTTGTTTGGAGTATTATCGGCAGAAACAACAATTTCATTCTCCTTAGTACAGGAAGAAAATGCCAGGGAAGCGAATGCAGCTAAAATTATAAGCCTTTTCATTTTTTTATTCTTTTGCTTTTAAGTTAAAATTACCCCTAACTTTACCTTTTCGAGCGAAAGTACATTACAAATGTAAGAAAACTTTATTTTATGTACCAAATAATTTTTCAAATATTTTTTAATTGGTTGAAAATCAGCAACAATAAATTTTCACAAGTGTAATTATAGGCAAATTTAGGGTGTGATCAATAGCTACGTAATGTAAGATTTTAGCATGAACCGTATAAAAATCACGTTTATTGTGTAGCGGATGGCGCATTTGTAATAAATACCGGCTTTATGATTTATTTGTTTTCCGCCAAACCATTGCGTAGTATTATTTGAGCGGCATTTTTTATCTATCTTGCAGGTAAATTATTTCTAAAAGAATGACTGTTTTATTGAAAGGTGCGGTACTTGCCGTTTTCGTGTTGCTTAATACAGGCACTTACAGGCAGAAAGTTGAAGCTGCCGAGAAATTACTCAGCAAAACCTGGCAAATAAAATCGGTTGATATAAATGGCAAAAGGCAGCCGAAAGGAAATGAATGGGAAGGCGGCAAGCTCATCTTTAATAAAAATTATGTTTTTGAAGAAGATATGGACGGCGAGCGCATGGTTGTGGGCACCTGGAGTTACAATGCGCTGAAGAAAGAAATTACCATTATTGATAATGGCGAGGAAGAAACAGCCACTATGCGGGTGATAATGCTTGAGGAAAACAACCTGGTGCTGGATGTAGATGAGTATGAAGAAGTAATGCGATTTTATCTTCAGCCTTCGAAGTAACCTGGCTTGCCATATATCAATCTTCCGAAAAATAGCTTTGGCTTCTGCATTAAGTAAAGTGTTCTTTATTCAGAAAACAGATAGTTCCTTAAAAGGCATGGAATTTTTAGCTGAAATATGAATTTTTCTTACATTTCATATTCCGATATTGTGGTGTGTATATTTGATTTATACAAATATGTGTTGTAACTTGTAGCTTGATTTTGGAGTTGCAGGATATTTTCACACCATGAAACATATATTTTTTCTTTGCTCATTATTTTTTATCTGTACAAATTGTTATCCGCAAGTTGCACAACAGCCCCAAGCAGTTAACTGGAAGCTTGCCGGCAACAAGTTAACAGCAAAAACCGCAGCGGTAAATATCAATTTTCTGCATGCCGGCGCAACTGCCGATGGTTCGCAGCCAAACGATAAGCTGCTGAAAAGGATCTTAGATTCGCTGAAGCGTGATACAGCTGTTATTTTCTTCCCCAATGGCATTTATTTATTTACAGAACCGGTAAAAATTGCATCAAACATTACATTTCGCGGGCAATCGGCAAACGATGCTGTATTGCTTTTCGATCTTGTAAAAGAAGATCATTCCATTAAAATAGAAGGCAGCCTTACCAAAACCCAAACTGCAGTAATTAAAGATATTTACAAGGACAGTACGCAGCTTGAAGTGGCAGATGCAAGTCTTTTTTCCAGCGGCGATTATATAAAGATTACCGAAGATGATGAAGCGCTTATAACATCGGCATGGGCGAAAGGCTATACCGGCCAGCTGGTTCAGATTGAAAAAATTACGGGTAATATTATTCGCCTGGCGAGCCCTGTGCGCCGTAATTTCCATATAAGCAAAGGTCCAAAAATAGTTAAGGTTAATGTTGTGCAGAATGTTGGTTTAGAAAGCCTTAAAATAGAGCGTAAAGATAAAACCGTAAGCCAGGCCAGCAATATAATTTTTAAATACGCGGCAAACAGTTATGTAAAATGTATAGAAAGTTATAACTGCAATTTCGCGCATGTTGAATTAAACGGCAGCACAAATATTTCTGTTACAGGCTGCTACCTGCACCATGCTTTGGATTATGGCAACGGTGGTAAAGGCTATGGCGTACTTGTGCATTTAACAAGCGGCGAGTGCTTAATAATGAATAACACCTTCAACACGCTGCGCCATTCAGTTTTATTGCAGGCTGGCGCAAACGGTAATGTTATTGCCTACAATTATTCTGTAAACCCAACATGGACCGGTGTTATGCTGCCCTCAAATTCTGCCGGCGATATTGTATTACACGGTAACTATTCTTATGCAAACCTTTTCGAAGGAAACGTAGTGCAGAATATTGTAATTGATAATTCGCATGGAAAAAACGGCCCAGGAAATACTTTCTTTCGTAACCGCGCAGAGCTGTATGGCATTGTAATGAACAATAACGCCGGTAACGAGCAGGTTTTTATAGGCAACGAAATTACAGGTAAAGGTATGCTGTTGGGAAATTATACACTTACCGGAACCAATAATTATGAGTACGCTAATAATCGTGGCGGCAGTTTATTGCCAAAAGCAGTTACAGCGCTTAATGATGCATCGTTATTTTTAGATGAAGCGCTGGCATATTACAAAGCAAAATCGGCATGGCCGCCAATTGGCTTCCCCAATAAATTAAATAACCATATTATAGAAGCGCAGGAAATGTTTGGCAAAGGCGTATATACCAGCTGCGCCGCAGATCCGCAGGTAAAACCGGCAGATACGACTGTTGTAAAAGATACTGTAATAACAAAAGATACCGTGGTGATTATTAAAGATTCTACAATAACCGGCGGCGATACTACTTCTATTAAAGACTCAGCCGGTACATCTGTTTACGGCATTAAAAAAGTTCAGCAGCCTGTACAAATTTACCCGAACCCGGCAAGGGAATATTTGCAAATTGCTTTACAGCAAACTACAGCGCAAAGGATTAAAAATGTAAGTATTGTATCGGTTACCGGGCAGGTTGCCAGGGCGAATTTTACCGGCAGCCTGGTAGATGTCCGCAGCCTTCAGGATGGTATGTATTTTATCCGGATCACCTTTACAGATAATAGCGTTTTTATACAGAAATTTCTGAAACAGGGCAGCTAAAGCATTTTTTATTAGGTTTATATATGGGCGGATGATTTTTTCGGCGCAAAATAAAATAAATATGCCTTTACCGGCGTATCATATTGTTTACCAACATCAGCGCCATGAAAAACCTGCTCCTTTTAGCCATTATAATATTTACCTGCGGAAACGCTTACGCCAAAACACGCACAATACATGTACTTGTAGCGCTTTGCGATAATATGCACCAGGGCATTGTGCCGGTGCCGGCAAAAATCGGTAACGGGCAGGATCCGGCAAACAATTTATATTGGGGCTGCGCTTACGGCGTTAAAACATACATGAAAAAACAGCCCGGCTGGAAACTCGTAAAACAGATAAATAAACCTGCAAAGCATATTTATGAAAGGCTGGTTTTTAAGCATACAGATTCAGCTGTTTATTTTATTGCCGATGCTTATGATGGCGCACAGATTAAACAGACAACCATAGATTTCCTGAATTTTTCGGCAGGCCTTCGCAAGGAAGAGATTATTATTGATGGAAATAAAATTGCTGCCGGCGGAAATGCAGATATGCTTTGCTATATCGGCCACGATGGTTTAATGGAGTTTTCGCTCGATAAATATCCGAAAAAAGCCGACAATAAAAAACGCGATGTTATAGTGTTGGCCTGCGCCAGCCAAAGCTATTTCGCAGAGCCCTTAAAAGGCACCGGCGCTTACCCGATTTTATGGACAACAAACCTTATGTGCCCCGAAGCTTATACATTGGCTGCGGCTGTAAACGCATGGGTTAAAAATGCTTCACGAAACAAAATACGTGAAGAAGCGGCAGCTGCATATCATAAGTACCAGAAATGTGGCTTAGGCTTCGCAAAAAAGCTGCTTGTAACAGGCTGGTAAAATGTGTTCTTTTAATGATTGTATGAATGTAAGAATGTAAGAATGTAAGAATGATTGAGTAATTCCGTTTCCTGCTATTTAACAAATACTGGTTTTTTTAAAAGATGCAACCGGAGAAAAGAGTTGACAACTTTCCAAAAGTTGTCAACTCTTTTTCGCGCTTAAGTCCAAATTTGACTGTATGAACCAATATGAAATTTGTAGAAGGTGGAATTCCAATAAAATAATTTAAAGGCTTATATTTGATACAAAAATTTAACCTGCTGCTAATAAATTTATACTAATATTGTATTGTATAAACTTCTTCTTTTCAGATGAAAAGCTTTCTCTTTAAAACTATATTTCTTTTATTCTTTGCAACTTTATTTACAACCTGCCGCAGTGAGTATGAACTGCAGTGTACAGATAAAAACATCGTAAAAGTATTACCACACGCTATGGATTTTTTCTATTTTAAAACCGGCAGCTGGTGGGTTTATGAAGAAGAAACTTCAGGTGAAAAAGATAGTGTGTGGGTTGGCTTACATCAAACTAAAACAAGTAATGCTACAGTAAGTAAAAGAGATTGTCATTGTGGTAAAGGAAAGTGCGTGGAAGAATTTTCAACTTCATTTTTTAGTAGTAATGCAAAAGGCAAAAGTTTATATGGCTTTAATATAGGTTCGAGTTTAATTGAAGGGGAATTTACGATAATGGAAGGCGGTAATATATATAAAAACGCTTCCGGTTACAGAATAACTTATAGAGATTATAAGTATGATAAAGAAAGCCCAACCTATGGTATTTATGAAGATCTGGATTCAATTGTGGTAAACGGAAAAACCTATAAAGATATATTACATCACTATTACCCAAAGCAGGATAATATACCCGACTGGCAGCACGAGGCATGGTATGCGCGAAATATTTATTTAGTAAAATTCAGGCTGTGGGATGGTACAACGTGGAATTTAGTAAAGTACAACATTAATCAATAGAACCGAGGCATTTTTTGGCTTTGGTATATATGGAAGTGCAATATAATTGTTTCAACAACAAATTAAAATTGCATTAAATTACGTTAAAAATAAATTTAATAATGATATTATAAGTATAATTGTATGGCCCTAATTAATTAAGGATAAATGAAAAAGGCTTTTCTTTCATATTTCCTGATATGTATAATTGCAATATTATTTACGACCTGCGGTAAAAAGAATTATTTCCAGTGCACCAGTAAAAATACTACGCCAATACCAAAGCACGCTATGGATTACTTTTACTTTAAAACCGGCAGCTGGTGGGTGTATGAAGAAGAAAGCAGCGGTGAAAGAGATAGTATCTGGGTAGGATTGCATGGAATAAAATCTGACGAGTCTTCTGCTGCAAAAAGAGATTGTAATTGCGGTAGAGGTAGATGTACTCAAGAAGCATGGGTTTCATATTACAGTAAAAAATACGATGGCAACTCAATATATGGATTTAGAATTTATTCGGATTTTGAAGAAACTGGTGTAACAGATATTTTAGAAAGTGGAAGAATTTATAATAACCCATCTGGTTACAGAATAGTATATCAGGGAGGTGAATACAACAGAAAAAGCCCAACCTATGGTATTTATGAGGATTTGGATGCAATTGTGGTAAACGGAAAAACCTATAAAGATATTTTACATCACTATTATACCAATCAGGATAATATACCCGACTGGCAGCACGAGGCATGGTATGCGCGAAATATTTATTTAGTAAAATTCAGGCTGTGGGATGGTACAACCTGGAATTTAGTTAAATATCATATCAATCAATAAACCGAAGCATTTTTTGGCTTTGGTATATATGGAGAAACCAATTACAACAGGCTGAAATTTATTATTATGCCTGCCATATACTGGCTATTCGCTGTTTGCATGCGCTTTTTCGTTTCTTTGCATAATTAAACAGCTCAGTACAAACAACAATGTATTTTTTCCGGCAATACACTAAAATAATTTTTATCAATTATGTATTCGTATTGCTGGCCCGCCTGCTTGAGGTTATACTTGTTTACAGGTACCACAGCGAGAAAAACCTGTTTGCTTACGAGGCAATGGGTTTTGTTTCCGATATTTTACTGCTTAATATTATTTTGGCCGTGTGTTTCCCTTTTTATGTGCTGCTGCGCAAAGCAAAGGTACTGCTGGCCGATGTTGTTTTTATGGGTTTGAGCATGTGGTTTATACTGGCGCACATGTTAATTATTAAGTATTTTGTTTACCAGCTGGAGCCAGTAGGCGGTTTTCTTTTCCAGTATAATTTTAAGGAAATTTCTTTTACCGTAAGAACTTCCGGAGTAGATCATACCCCGCTTATAATTATGCTTCTGTTGCCGGTAATTGCATTATTAGCATTTATAAGGTTCAGGAAACGTATTTCATTGCCTGCGCGCGCAATGTTAGGATTTATGCTGCTTTCTGTTCCCTTATACTTCGTGCTCAATTACAGCATTCCACAGTTCAGCAATAAGTTTGTGAGGAGCAAATCGGCCATTTTTTATTCGCAGGCTTCCGATTGGGCATTGGCCAGGTTCTGGAACAATTCGGTTAGCAGAAAGGCAGGCAAAAAATACCAGGAGGCTTTTCCCGGCAGGCAATATATTTCGCCCGATTATCCATTTCTGCACCATGCGCAATACGAAGATGTGCTGGGAAATTTTTTCCATAAGGCAGATTCCGCACCCAATATTGTACTTTTAATTGTAGAAGGCCTGGCCGATAATTTTATACATCCGTACAGGGGCCAGCTTTTTATGCCTTTCCTCGATAGCCTTTCCAAAAGGAGCCTATACTGGGATCGTTTTTTAACCAATGGCGAGCGCTCATTTGCTGCCGTACCATCTTTAACAGGCTCTTTACCTTACGGTGAAATTGGCTTTACGCTGATGGATAAGCTGCCAAACCATTTCTCGCTGGTTAGCGTGCTGAATAACAACAATTACCACACAAGCTTTTTTTACGGGCAGGCAAGCTGGTTCCATAAAAAAGACGCTTATTTTAAGTACAACAATGCTGATTTAATTTTCGATAACAGTAAGTACGCGCCGGAATTCAGCAAAATAATTGTTGGCGAAGATAAATTTTTCTGGGGTTATGATGATAAAGACCTTTTCAGCCAGTCGTTTAAAGTTATTGATACTTTACCGAAGAAAAAAAGGCTCGATATTTACTTTACCGGCACTACGCATTCGCCGTTCATTTTCAGCGATATGGCACAATACAACGCCCGTTTCGATAAAATGCTCCGGAATGTTACTAACCCAGTAGATAAAGCGTTTTTCCAGGCGTACCGCAAGTATTTTTTAACCTTGCCTTTCAGTAATGATGCGTTGAGAAAGTTTTTCAGCGACTACAGTAAACGCCCGGAATATAAAAATACTATTTTCATTGTAACGGGCGATCATCCCATGACTGAAATTCCCATAGAAAATGTGCTTAAAAAATACCATGTGCCGCTTATAATATATTCGCCATTGTTAAAGCAGCCTAAAACTTTCCATAGTGTTGGCAGCCATTTAGATGTATATCAATCGGTACTGGCATATCTTCATAAAAACTATAATGTAAAAGTGCCTGCGGTAAGTACCTCCATCAGTACAAAGCTCGATACCGCCACGCAATACAGGTACACGCAGCCTGTGGCATTTATGAATCATAACCGCGAGGTGGTTGATTTCCTGGACAATGGCTATTACATTGCAAACGGTACCGAGTTTTATGAAACAGATAATAATTTCAACTTAAAACCTGCCGCCGATAAGAAAAAATTCGAACAGGTTTCCGAAAGGCTGAAACTATTTTCGCAGGCCAGCTTATATGCGAGTATGTACGATAAACTTGTACCTGACAGCCTGTTTTACCCCAATATTGGCATGGAGCTTATGTGGAGTTATAAAGGCCAGCGGAACATTTCTACAAAAGATGAATATGTGAACCTATTGCTGGGCCATGAAATTCCCAATGGTGATTTTTACTTTGATATTTCCGGCGATATTGTAAATGGAGATGAGGGAATGGTAACCGGCGTGCTACAAATAGAGGACGAACGCGATAGTATTGTTACCTGGCTTCCGTTTGATATTGCGCTCGACAAGAAGGTTTTCCATTTTCATTACCCAATAAAAAAAATTACAACGGCAAGCGGCAGGCTAAGCGCTAAATTATATTTGTGGAATAAAAATAAAGTGAATTATAAATTCGCAGGTATTAAGGCGGCTATTTACCGCAGGCAGTATTAATATTTTCACATATATATTACCTGCCAAAAATGCTTTAAGTTTGTTGTATAAATCTGCATAAGAAAATAATACTTTAAAATTGCTGACCTATAATTTTTAATAATGAAATATATTGTACTCTTCCTGCTTTCGGTTTTTTATACGGCAAGTGTGTTCTCGCAGCAGCATCCCAATACAATTGAAACAAAAAAAACAATTTTAGGGCCTTCTTTCAAGCAACGCAATGTAAACCTTTTACCCAGAGATTTACTGGAAGTTACCAAAGAATATCCTGAGATACATGCCGATATGCTGCAGGCCAAAAAAACATATAATACAGCTATGGGCCTTGCACTTGGCGGCGGTGCTGTGGTGGCGTATCCTGTAAGCCTTTACCTTGGCGGCGGTAACCCGAAGTGGATTTTTGCGGCTGTTGGCGGCGCTGTAGTGCTTACCAGTATTCCGTTTGCGGTTAAATATAATAAGCAGGTTACCGGCGTAGTGAATAGATATAATGAAGCTTTGCCGCCGGTAAAACGCAGCGGCCAGTTAAATATGAAACTGGATTTGGGAGCAAATGGCTTTGGCGTAAAAATGCAGTTTTAAAAACGCAAATGGCTGTTGGTTTAAACTGTTGTTATTTATAATAGAGGTAGTTTAGTAAAGAAAAGTACAAAGATTAAGGGCTGTGCGCCATAGCCCCTGTAGCGTTGAATTTCTTTAGAAATATAAAGTAGTATTGAATTTCAATACCGGCCAATAAGATTCATTTGGTAAAAGAGAACTTTTAGTTCGCAGCTCCCAGGGCTGTGGCGCACAGCCCTGAAAGTCATCTTATTTAACCAATTGAAAGTTAATAATTCGGGCTTACTGAAGAAGTATCAGAACTTTCACAAATATCATTTCAACTCACTTTTTGCCCTCCGAAGCCGGGCAGGCTTCTCCTTTTTTCTTGATAAAAAAGGAGGAAAAAATCAAGGCTGTAAATTATTAAGCTAAAAATCAGCTTTAAAGCATATTTCACCTGCAACAGGAGCCGCCAGATCGTTTTGTAATTGTTGTTCTTTTGCGTTGGCTCGCCTGTTGCTCCGTAAGCTATTTTATCTTTTGCTTCAAGTTCAAAGCATTTTTCACCAACATCATATATGCTTTAAACCTGTTTTTTTTAACGCTTATAATTTAAGGCCGTCCAAACCCATTGAACCTTTCTTTATAATGCATGGTTTTTAATTAACAATTTAAATAAAGAAAGCATTCTTTTGTGAAAAATCCTTGCATATAGACCTGTAAATAAGGTATATAGCACTTCTTTAAACCCTAATTAAAGTGCAATGCTATACTTTTTCACTTCAGCAAGCGGAAATTTTTGTATTCGCCAATACGTTTACCGGTTATTTTGAGCAAAAAGCGTTTTACTTTTTCTTTAAATTTTAATTTGTTGCGCGTAACATCGTAGCTGAATTGCCAGTTCTTTTCTGCAATGCGTTGCAGCATTACCTGCGGGTGCGTCCCTTCAAAAATACGCAAAGCATCAATGGTCGAGTAATCAAACTCATCGGCATCGGCAATATTTTGCTGTACCCAGTTGTCATCGTGCCAGTATTTGTTAAAAGTTTTCTGCTTCTGCTGCATAGCCTTGGGCGGTTTCACCCAGCCGTAATGATAAATGGCCGCGTCAACAGCTTTTACATTTAGTTTTTCATCATTTCCTTTCCGGAAACCCTGCGCGTCTTTATAAGAGTAAATATCGTTTCTGCGGCGTATAATTCTTATTTCTTTCCTGTACCAGCGCCAGCTTTCGCCTACATAATCGTAAGATCCGTAAAAATGCAGGTAATCAAAAAGTAAACCATCTACCTCTTTGGCATCTTTCCATATATGCATGGCCTGTAAAATGCTTTGATGGTATTTTTCATGCACTACTTCATCGGCCTGTATGTAAAATGCCCAGTCGCAATCTGCAGAAATCGCCTGATAAGCTTTGTTTGTTTCTACAGCAAGTACAGCGCCGCCGCTGCGTAAATTATCGTCCCAAACGGTTTGTATTATTTTTATTTTGGATGAATTGATATTCCGGATCAGCGCCAGTGTTTCATCTTCCGAATTTCCTACGGCCACTACAAACTCATCGCATAGCGGCAATATGGAAGTAATAGCCTCAACAACCGGGTAATCGAACTTTATGGCGTTTCGTACAAAAGTAAATCCGGCTACTTTCAAAATATGCTGCGGCTGATTTTAGGTAACAGGCATCAAATATACAGCCTTATGGCCATTTGTTACCTTGCAGCGCTTATAAACTTTACTATTTATTCACAGTAAAATAGCATGATTACGTACGGAAATTATCAAGCTGGTTCGGTTGTAATTTTACATATATGCAAGGCCTGGAAAATACTTCAAAATACTTTGTTAATAAACTGAAATACAATGCGTTAAAATGCAATAAAATACCGGCAAACAGAAACTCGCAGCTATATGATTTTGTTATGCTGATAGCATTAAAATACAATAAAAAATGTCAATACACAAACTTGAAAATATATTTGAAGAAGCAGGGAACAAGCAGGATGCTTTGCTGGCGGAAGACCAGTGGAAAAGATCTATCCCGGCTCAGGTTTTCCTGAATCATTTCCTCGCGCTCGATTTCCATATACGGCATACGGATGATCGTTATGCATTACGCGATGTAAAATTTTTTAACCAGATTAAGCCGCAGCCGCTGGCAGATTCCGATACTTTGCAGCGTTTGCTTTATAATGCCTGGAGTACCGAATATGCGCTAAGGCAAACCGCGCAGCATGGCGATAAAAGTTACCTTAAATATGCATTGCACTGGGCTTTTCCGCAGGCATTTTACAGTGTTTTCCTGTCCATGCAGGCCTACTTTAGCACAGCCGGTATAACCGATAATAATTTCGATAAGCTTAGCCGTGAGTTTGGTAAAATGGTTGCCAATGGCGCTTACCCGCGTGCCATTAGTTTTTATGCAGATGGCCATTACGATAATTACCACCTGCACCGTATGCGCCCGGCAAAATTCAAACCCGGTTTATTCCCGCCACAGCACCTGGCAGAAGCTGAAGCGCAGATAGGGCAGTTTCTGTTTACCAGCCGTAAAATGCGGCTGAAAGAAGTACGTAACCGCGTGCAGGCGAATCCGCAACAGGCATTACGCAGTCCTAAAACAGGAAATATTCTGCAGAAGTTTGGAAGGAAGGACTGGGAACAGCTTACCTGGCGCGCGGGCTATACTACTATTATAGATTTGCTGGGCAGGTTAAGGCTAAGCGCCGGCCACCATGAAATTGAGCGTTTTGTACATGCCGATATAGATTATACCAGTTTTCATGAGTCGCTCTGCGAAATTGTTTATTACCTTAATTTTGTACATGAAAGCTACATTGCAAAAGCTATAGGCTTCAAAAACTACAGGGCGCTTGTAGAACGTTTGCCAAATCACCTGCAAAATGGTTTTGTTTATGAGCGGATGCAGAAATTTATAGCGCCATTATTTGGCCCGCAGGCAGTGCCCATGGCTGCCGCCGCTTAAGCAAGTATTTTTTATACATATTATATATGCAGAGCCCGTTGTATGTATTACAGCGGGTTTTTTTATGCGAATTTATATCAGTATAGAATGAAAAATACGTAAATAATGCAGGTTTGTGCCCCGAGACCAGGAGTAATGCTTTAAAGCTTTGTGGCCTGTGGTTCAACTCACACTTTTCAAATGCGCAATATTCATTTTATGGCGGTATAAATTGATATTACAACCATTTAATAATAATCTTAGTCATTGAAATAAAATTTAATGCCTATGCGCTTATAAGGAAAATCTGTAAAATTAAACTTTCCTGCTTTATTACTTAAAGTATCTTCATGTGCGGGTTTTCGTTATAAAATTAATCAATGACGTTAAGTTAAGGCTTTTTCCCCGGCCCTGAGGCAAGGCTGGAGGCGAGCGGCAGAATTTTTCCGAGCTAAGCTACCTCATTCCGTTAATATGAAATACCTCCGGTAATTGAAAGTTTGCCATAATGTATTTTTATTGGAAAGCATAAAAAAGATGTTTTAATTCAATTTTAATCTACGCCCTTTGAGTTTAAAGCACAATTTTATTTTAACCTGTCAAACCCCAGCAATAAAAAAAAATCGCTAAAGCAGCTAACAGGCAAACAATTTAAACTATTACCTGTTAACAGCAGGCTGGCAGGCACATAGCGGGCCTGGAAAATCTTCAGAAAAATATTTTTTTAAATATCTTTAATAATATCAAAAAATAGTTAATTTTGATAGTTCTGCCGGAAAGTAAATATTTTCCAGTAAAAATCATGTACTGTATTTCGTACCTATAATC
>DAIUCM010000030.1:0-30830 GCA_036846145.1 Bacteroidota bacterium | reverse complement strand
GTTTCCATGATGCTAAGATACAGCTTTTTTCGCTGTTATAAGTAGAACTTAGCCCTGATAACTGATAACTGATCATTGATCATTGATAATTGATAATTGATAATTGATAACTGATCATTGATCATTGATCACTGATCACTGATCAAGGTTTTAACTCCGCTATGCTGTCAACTTCAAAGTTTACGAGGTCAACGAATTTCTGTACGCGGATATCAATTTCTTCCTGCGATAAATTCTCTATACGTTCGGTTCCGAATTTTTCCACACAGAAACTGGCCATTGCGCTGCCGTAAATTACTGCACGTTTCATGCTCTGGAAAGAGATATTACCGGTTTTTGCCAGGTAACCCATAAACCCGCCGGCAAAAGTATCTCCGGCACCGGTTGGGTCAAATACTTCTTCCAATGGTAATGCCGGCGCAAAGAAAACCTCCTCCTGGTGGAAAAGCAAAGCGCCATGCTCGCCTTTTTTAATCACGAGATATTTCGGCCCCATCTGGCGGATCTTCTTGGATGCCTTAACCAAAGAATATTCGCCGGATAACTGCCTCGCTTCTTCATCGTTAATAATTAAAACATCTACCATTTTCAGGGTTTTCGTCAGCTCATCCAATGCAATATCCATCCAGAAATTCATGGTATCCATAGCAATAAGCTTAGGCGCCACTTCCATTTGCTCAATAACTGAGCGCTGTACCTGCGGGCTTAAATTACCCAGTAATAAGAAATCGGTTTGGCGATAATCATCCGGTAAAACAGGATTAAAATCGGCCAGTACGTTTAATTCCGTAACCAGCGTATCTCTGGTGTTCAGATCGTTATGATAACGGCCGCGCCAGAAAAACGATTTCTGGTCGGTTTTAATATCAACGCCTTTCAGGTCTATTTGCCTGTTTTTCAGCTTATCCAGAAAAGCTTCCGGAAAATCATTTCCAACAACAGAAACTATTTTAACATTACTGGCGAAATAAGATGAGCAAAGAGCGATGTAGCTTGCCGCGCCGCCAACAATTTTATCGGTTATACCAAAAGGCGTTTCAATTATATCAAAGGCCATTGAGCCCACAACTACTAAACTCATAAAATATTAATTTACCACAAAGCTAATGAATGATTGAGTGAATGCGTGAATGGAAATCTGTTAACGTGAAAATTAGCTCATACAAATACAATAACATTTTACGGTTATCATATATATTATTCCCGAAAAATGCTTCTGTTAACCCATTTCCTTATACCAGGCATTGGAGAATTTGCTCATTGGCAAATGGCTAATTACAAAACTGCATTAAATTTGTTAGGGTTAAATATTGTTGCATATATACATTATGAAAAAAATACTTTTTGCCATATTTCTGTTCCTCTCCGCTTCGCAGCTGCGGGCCGCACAACTGCTTATACCAATGGATGAAAGCCAGAAGAACCATTTAAAATCGTACGGAATTGCCTACTGGATAATAAAGAACGGCGAACCTGTGGACTGGCTGTTGAATTACCGTGGTGGCTCGTTTGCCTGCAAATTTTCTTCGGCTATTGAAAAAGAATGCATTATCCGCGGTGTTAGCTACCAGGTAATTGCCGATGGGCAGTACAACCGTATTAAGGAGGAAATTGCTTTCCCGGAAACAAATATGGATGTGGTAAAACTGGAAAAAGCGCCCAAAATAGCTGTTTACTCGCCAAAAACAAAACAACCCTGGGATGATGCCGTAACAATGGTGTTAACCTATGCGGAAATACCATACGATGTAATTTTTGATGATGAAATGATGCAGAACAAGCTGCCTTTATATGACTGGCTTCACCTGCACCACGAAGATTTTACAGGCCAGTTTGGTAAATTTTATGCGAGCTACCGTAACGCCGCCTGGTATAAGGCCGAAGTAAAGGATAATACCGAAACAGCCAATAAATACGGCTTTAAAAAAGTATCGGAACTAAAACTGGCGGTAGCTAAAAAAATTCGCGACTTTACAATGGGCGGTGGTTATTTGTTTGCCATGTGCTCTGCTACCGATACTTACGATATTTCACTGGCTGCCGATGGTGTAGATATTTGCGATGTGGTTTTTGATGGCGACCCGATGGAACCGAATGCGCAATCGAAAATAAACTTTAACAACACTTTCGCCTTCCATAATTTTACTTTAGTTCGCGACCCTTACGAGTACGAATATTCTAACATAGATGTGCCGGCAATGCGCAGTGTACCGGAGGAAAACGACTTTTTTACTTTATTTGATTTTTCGGCAAAATGGGACCCGATACCAACCATGCTAGTACAAAACCATACCCGTGTTGTAAAAGGTTTTATGGGGCAAACTACCGCTTTCCGCAAGCACCTCATTAAGCCAAATGTACTAGTACTTGGCGAAAACAAATCGCAGAACGAGGCGCGACTTATACATGGCGAATATGGCAAAGGCATGTGGACATTTTATGGCGGACATGATCCGGAAGACTATCAGCACCATGTAGGCGAACCGCCAACCGACCTTGCCTTACATCCAAGCAGCCCAGGTTACAGGCTCATTCTGAATAACGTGCTTTTCCCGGCAGCGAAGAAACAGAAACGCAAAACCTAATTTTTGGGAAGAGTTTGAATGATCTTGAATGAGTGAAATTGCAAAGGTTAGGTGTTGGAAAAATGCTTAATTGCGCAAAACCACCGAATTTTGTTGGATTTACGAAACTCAAATATGAAAAATTCGCGCAATGCGTATAACTGGATGTTATATGCCACTTTAGGACGACACGACAATGAAAGAACAAATAGAAAAAATATTGCCAACTGACGACAAAAAACGAAAATGGATGTCGGTCGGACTGACTGTTTTCATTTCAGGACTTTTGACACTTTGGGGCATTTACGGTATTGGACAATATGGAATTGCCTTGTTCATTTTGACACCTCTTTTCATTGGTGCAGGTTCGACCATTTTATACGGACTGAAAAAAGAAATAACTTACAAACACGCTTGGCAAATTGGCTTTTTGACACTTGGAGTTTATACAGCCGGACTTTTAATCTTTGCAATTGAAGGATTAATTTGTATTGCAATGGCTGCACCAATTGGACTTTTATTGACTTGGGTAGGCAGTTTAATTGGTTATGCAATAATCAACAAGACACCAAAAAATGCACCAACGACAATACTGATTTTAATCGGTATCATTCCGACAATGGCGTTTATTGAAAAAGACAACGAGCCTACTTTGACTTCCGTTGTAACCTCAATAGAAATTAAGGCAGACCCTCAAACAGTTTGGAAAAACGTTGTTGAGTTTCCGCAACTTGACGAGCCGACCAAATTTATTTTTAAGACAGGAATTGCATATCCAATAAACGCAAAAATTGAAGGAACAGGAGTTGGTGCGGTTAGACATTGCAACTTCACGACAGGAAGTTTTGTTGAACCAATAACAGTTTGGGACGAACCACAACTTTTAAAGTTTGACGTTATAGAACAACCCGAACCAATGAAAGAATTGAGTTTTTGGGACATTGACGCACCCCACTTACACGACTATTTTGTTTCTAAACAAGGACAATTCAAACTGACAAAATTGCCAAACGGAAACACACTTTTAGAGGGAACGACCTGGTATTATCACAATATTAGTCCATCATTTTATTGGCGACCTTGGAGTAACTACATTATTCACGAAATACATGAACGAGTGTTGAAACACATAAAGAAAAACGCTGAAATCGAAAAGAAAAGCGGCATATAACACGGGTTTTGCGTCAGGCGGGCTGACGTAAAAACTTGGAGCTTTGTGCTACTATTAAGCTTTAGTAATAAATTGAAACTTTGTACTCCGAAACCCGCCCGAACGCAAAGCCCCAAAACGTTAAATCCCTAACCACCCTTCACCATACTTGCTTCAGCCTCGAAAAGTGCTTTGAAACCGCCCTGTATATGATAAAAATTATGAAAGCCCTCGCGCTTTAATAATGAGATGAGCGAAAGGGAAATACTGCCATCTTCACAATAAAGGTAATAAATAAGCTCGGGTTTTAATTTAGATGCGCCTTTCAGAAGTGTTTCTGCATCAGCATGTTCTGCGCCTTCCAAATGCAATGTTGCAAATGCAGCTTCCGAGCGTATATCCGCAATCATGGGCTTGCCGTATTTCATGTCCATCATTATTTCATCGGCTTCAATAGAAACAACAACATCAATGGGCTCGGCAATATTTTCCCATGCCGCAAAGCTGCCATCCAGGTAGGCATCTATTTCCTTACCGGTTTGTTTCTGTATCCATCCTGCTTTCTGTTCGGGTTCTTCATCGGCAACCAGGTAAAACCTGTCAAACTCTTCATCTTTAAAAATATCTTTAAGAAAAGGATACTTAAAAAATGTAGGCGCCAGGTAAACCGAGCCAGGCACAAAGCCTTTTATAAAATCAAGTTGTGCGCGGCAGTCTAAAATAAGGCTATCGTACTTGCTTGCTTTTTCAAATTCCGTTGCGCCAAGTGCTTCTATTGTCATAATGAGGAGTAGAATGTTATGAATTAAGTAACTTTTTTACTTTTTCTGCCGGGCTTCCGGCTACGAACTCTTTCAGATAAAAAGGCTCAAAGTTATAAAGGTTCTCGGTTTGTTGGGCATTAAATTTTTCAAATGCCAGGGCAACTAAATTTTCCGCCCGCGTATATATATCATCCGCAAAAAATGCTTTAGGAAACTGCGATAATATTTCGCGGCTTTTAGGCATGCCGTTTCCGAAAAAGCAAACATTATTATCAGCCAAAACAGCTGAAAATGCTTCGGCAGTAACTATTTCGGCTTTTGTGGGTGAAACTTCCTGCAAATCTGTATTATACAAAGCGTAGTAAACCTCCATCCTGCGCGCATCTATCATGGGGCAAAGCAAAGTATTACCGGGTAATTGCGCATTGTTTTTAATTGCGCCGGCTGCCAGGCCCTGCAAGGTATTAACAGCGAGCAGCGGAATATCAAGTGCAAAACATAAGCCTTTGGCTGCGGATGTGCCAATACGCAGGCCGGTGTATGAGCCAGGCCCTTCGCTGATACAAATTGCTGAAATATCCTTATAAGTGATTCCTGCAGCTTTAATAACATCGTCGATAAAAACAGTTAGATGGCTGGCATGCAGGTTTGTTCCTGAAACCGATTTATCTGCTATCAGCGCGCCATCTT
Organism: Bacteroidota bacterium; assembly: GCA_036846145.1. GTDB lineage: Bacteria > Bacteroidota > Bacteroidia > CAILMK01 > CAILMK01 > DAIUCM01. The sequence goes on along the minus strand of DAIUCM010000030.1, from coordinate 25,662 downwards.
TCCCCAGCGCCACAGAGCAAACATCCAAAGCAGTTTCCAGTACAAGTATATATGTCATTTTTTTTTGATTGTAAAAATTAAGCCGCAATTGTCATTATTAGCGTTGAAGCATTTTACTTTGGATTGGATTAATTCAAATGTGTTTTAAAAATATTCCTGCCCAGTTAAAATCATCCTTTCTTTTTCGCTTAGTATTTCAGCAAGATTACTTTTGGCTGTTACTCCCAATTCCAGAATTGCAAGCCAATTCTTATCTTTTAATATGCTTTCATGATCATAAGGGTTATTTTTGGGCGGATTATATTTATCCAATGCCTCATGCCAATCTTTTATTATATCAAGTTCCTCAAGTAATATCCAACCTTTTTCAAGTTGATACTTATAATTATAATCGATCACTAAATCATCAAAATAACTACACATGAACTCAGTATATGACCAGTGAGGATTGGAAGAATCAAGATCGAGCCAAGAGCTTTTTTGCAGTTCAAGAGATGTTAATTCTTTAATACAATGAACCCACCGTTCTCTCCATTGAAATTTGTCTTTATTGTTCAAATTGGTATTAATGACAGTTCTATTATTTAGAAGTTACTTGAAACTATATCTCGCGTTAGAAGAATCTCAGCCTTTCAGGGTTGCAGCAAAGCATTTTTGGCACTTACTATATATGTAAACTTTCATCCTAAGCTCCTCTGCTCCTATTTAAGGAGAACTGCCTGCAGGGCGGAGAAATAAATTTTATTCATTCATTAATACATTAATACATTCATTCATTAAAATTTAAGTGGCAGCTGAAGCATTTTTTCCGCACGCTTTATATGTACGGTTACCTCCTGCCCTTTCTCGAACTTACCAAGTATTTCCATATAGTTATGCATGTCTTTAACTTCAAGCTCATTGATTTTTTGCACAACATCGCCAGGTTTAATGCCGGCCTTTTCAGCAGGTTTATCGGGTGAAATACCATCTACTTTTATGCCCGGCCCTTCGTAAAAATAATCCGGCACTATGCCTAAGGTAACTTTAAAGCGCGGTGTAGATACAGTTTCTTCCTTGGTTTTGCTGAAGCCTATTTTAGTATTGTTGTTAAGTATTTTTATGAGGTCGAATATATAGGTAACAATTTCCGCCTCACCGGCATAGTTAAGCTTTTCCACATCATCATCTGGCTTATGATAATCCTGGTGTGTACCCGAAAAAAAATGCAGCACCGGGATATCTTTCATGTAAAAGCTGGAATGGTCTGAACTGCCAATACCCGATTCGGTTGTTTTTATTCTGAAGTAATCTTTATTACTGACCTGCTTCATTAATCTTTCCCAATCGGGCGATGTACCAACTCCGTAAATTCCCAATTCATGTGTTGTAGAATCTAAACGGCCAACCATATCCATATTAATCATACAGTTAATCTGCGAGTACGGTATCGTCAGGTTCTTTACAAAATAATTTGAGCCCAGCAAGCCAAGCTCTTCGCCGCTAAACGCTACGAAAATATAATTATACTCATTTGCGTTGCCTTTGTAGGCCATCCGTGCCAGTTCAATTAAAGCTGCCGTACCGCTGGCATTGTCGTCAGCGCCATTGTGTATATGTTTATCTTTACCGGCATACAATGAGTTTCCGTACTCGCCCATGCCCAGATGATCGTAATGAGCGCCAACAATTATGGTATAAGGTTTCTGGTTATTTATAAGGCCAATTACATTTCGTCCGGTAACCTCATCTTTCTGCAGATCAACTGTAAAATTTATGCTTCCGTTAGATTTTAATTTCTCCGCAACCTGCTGTGTAATATGTATCAAGGGAATATTTTCCTGCTGCAGGTTATGGTATTTTTTGTATGCCTCCACACCAAGATCCTCGGCAGAATTATAAAAAACAATGCCTTTTGGCTTATATACTTTGGCCGCTTCGAGCCGTTTTTTCCATGATTTATAAGCTATGTATTTTGAATGCGGATGGTTACCATCGGGCAAAGAAAGGTTAATCAGCAGTATTTTCCCTTCCAGCGATGCGGCATCCTTAAAATCGTTATAATTATTTTCTTTAGATTCTATACCAAAACCTGTATTTACTACGTCACCGCTAATCTTCCCGTTGGCCGAATAGGCAAGCGGGTAAAAATCAGTATCTAACTTAAAAGATTCTTTTCCGGCTTTAAGGCTGTTTTTTTTGCCGTAGCGGTAGCCGGTATGGAAAGTAAAACTCTGGTAAAAAGTACCAAACTCGCCGCCCGGTTTGAGGCCGATTTCGGCAAAATGCTTTTTAATATATACCGATGCTTCAATTTCATACTTTGTGCCGGTTAACCTGCCGCCAAGCTTATCGGAAGCCAGGTAACTTACATGTGCTTTCAGTTGCTTTGGTAAATCCTGCGCCGAAGCATTTTTTGGCAGTTGTATATATGCAAAGCCGATTAATAAAGCAGCAAGAAACTTAATAGTAATGAATTTACGCATATAAATAGCTGTAAAGCGTTTTTGCAAAAATAAGCACAACCACCATACCGAACATTATTTTTATTTGCTGCTGGCTGAGGCGATGCGCAATGCGAACGCCAAGCGGCGCAACCAGTATAACACCAAGCAGCATGGGCAATAATACGGGGAAGATAATATAACCGAAACTATCGGGCAGTTGCGGGGTTGATTTTTCGCTGGTTGATGCATAATACAAACCCATTGCGAGCGCCTGCATTGGAATAATGCCAAGGGAAATGGATGCTGCCCTTTTCATATCTACCCCAATTAATGCAAGTAAAGGTATAAGCACCACACCGCCGCCCAGCCCGGTAAGCGATGATACTGCGCCCGTTGCCACACCTGCCGCTATAAACCCATATATGCTTCTGCCGAAAAATGGTTTATAAGGCTCGGTAACCTGCGCGTTGGTAGCAGTGCTGTTCTTGTTGCGCGTTGCCAGCATGTTTATGGCCATTAACAGCAAAATAGCCATAAAAAAAATGCTGAAAATTTCTTTGCTGTACCAGTTCCAGTGTACAATACTGTATGTAACAGCAAGCGCCGACACAATGCCGGCGCTGCCTGTTACTAATATTTCCCTGGGATAAAAATTACCTTTTGCCCGTTGCTTTATTGTACCGGAAATACCTGCGAAAAATGTTGCAGCTATTGAATTGCTCAGTACAAATTTTACCAGTTCTTCGTCCTTGAGGCCGTACCTTTCTAAAAAAGTATTAAGCACAATTACGTAAATTATGCCGCCACCAATACCAAGCATTCCGCTGAGCAAGCCGCCTAATGCACCAAAACCGAATAAAAGCAGATAATCTACAACTGTAAACACGCTGCTTAATTACGGCTTACACTCAATATTTTACGATACTTATCGGGATTGCTGAACAGCTGCAGCGCTTCCTTAATATCCTTATCGTCATCAAATGAAGCTTCTATACGGCCGGTCTGGAAATAATAGCGCGATACAATTTCTTCTTCCAGTATTTCCTTAATTTCTTCTTTGTTTTTATTGATGTCTTCACGCTTGTCTTCGCGAAGTTTTTTCTGTATCAGCTCAATATCCGACTTTAAAGCAGCGTAATATTTCTCTTCTGTGGCTGCTTTCTCAAGCGTTTTTAAGGTTTCTTCAGTTTCAGTTTTATACTCGTATTCCTTGTTTTTGAGGAAAGTAAGAAACTCCTGGAAATCGGCTTCGCTTACATTAAAATCTTTTGCCGGCGGTATAGTAGCGTGTTTTGCCCTGTAAACATTCGCAAAATCATAAAATAGTTTCTTCTCACCGAGGCTTGTAACCACTTTAGCGTAATCTTTCCTTTCAATTTCAATATCGGGTTTAATGCCGTTGCCGTCAAAAACAGGCCTGCCGCATTTTGTTTTAAAAGCTCTTTTTAATGAGTCTGCTGTTTTAGTAGCCTTTCCACTTTCATCCTTGTGCGAATAATCCAGTGCCTGGATGCATCTGCCGCTTGGTATATAATATTTGGAAGTTGTGATTTTCATCTGCGTATTGTACGGAAGCGGACGGGTTGTTTGCACAAGTCCTTTGCCAAAAGTATTTTCACCAACCACAATTGCCCTGTCCAGATCTTGCAAAGAACCGGAAACAATCTCCGCCGCTGATGCTGAGCCGCCATCAGTTAAAACCACCAATGGAATTTTAAGATCAGTAGGTTCAGATTCAGTCATATATTCCTTGTTCCATTCCTGCATCTTTCCTTTGGTGCTTACAACAAGCTGCCCTCTGTCAACAAAAATATTTACCGCTTTAATAGCTTCATCAAGCAAACCACCCGGGTTGCCGCGTAAATCCAGTACAAGGCCTGTAAATTTAGGATTCTTCTTCAGCTCAATTAAAGCTGTTCTTACCTCATCTGCTGCCTGCTGGCGAAACCCGCTGAATTTTATATAACCTATGTTTTCATTGATCATGCCATAGTAAGGCACATTCTTTACCTTAATCTCATCTCTTTTAAAAACCTTAACAAAAGGCTCGGCCTCACCGCGTTTAATGAGCATTTTAATATCTGTATCAGCCTGGCCCTTAAGCAGTTTGCTTACTTCATCGGTAGATTTTCCTTTCATGGATTTTCCATCAATCTCAAGAATAATATCGCCGGCACGCAGATCAGCTTTCTGCGCCGCCCAGCCTTCGTAAGGCTCAAGGATCATGATATATTCGCCACGTTTGCTGATGCTGGCGCCGATACCGCCATATTGACCGGTTGTCATAAACCTGTAATCTTCCACTTCCGATTCTGAATAGTAATCGGTGTACGGATCCAATGATTTCAACATGGCATCAATACCTGTACGAAGCAATGTAGCAGGCTCAACTTCATCTACGTAATAAGTATTTACCTCTTTTACTACCGATGCAAAAATTTCCAGGTTCTTGGATATCTCGAAATAATTATCGGCGGCTTTGAAGCTGAAAAGGCCAAAAGAGCTTATGATCAGCATTATAATGGCCGGTTTTTTTATTCTTTGCATATTCTTTTCTATTACTTTAAAATGTTAAGGTACAGGATCATGCCCGTGCCCGCCCCATGGATTACAGGATACAATTCTTTTTATAGCAAGAAATGTACCTTTATATATGCCATGCTTTAAAAGTGCTTCAATAGTGTATTGCGAACAGCTTGGCGAGTACCTGCAGGCACTGGGCAAATGCGGCGAAATGGCTGCCTGGTAGAACTTTACAAGCCCTATCATTCCGCCACGTGTTACATTATGGCCTGCCCGCCAGTATTTTAGCAATAACTTCTTTGAAGGCATTTTCAAGTTGCGGGAAAGGAATACTTTCCTGTGCGTTATAAACTATAACAACAGCACATTGTAAACGTTGTAAAGATAATGATTCGTATAGAATATTTTTTTGCAGACGATAAATTTCGCGCAATTGCCGCCTGATGCGGTTGCGCTGGTTTGCCTGTTTTATTCTTTTTTTAGGAACACTGAAGAGAACCTGAGCCGGGAAAGGTGTAGGCAGTGCCTGGTAACGCCAGATGGCGAGAACAGGAAAAGAAAAAGCCGACTTTGTTAGCCGGCGTGAGAATATATCGGATATAATTTTTTCGCTGCATAACTTTTCCGCTTTCGAAAAAGTATGCCTTTCGGAAATCATCGTCTATAAATTAGCGCTTATGCAGCTTCACATCAGAAACGCTCAGTCTCTTACGACCTTTCGCGCGGCGACGAGATATTACAGCACGACCATTAGCGGTTTTCATACGCTCGCGGAAACCGTGTTTGTTTCTTTTCTTTCTGTTCGATGGTTGAAATGTCCTTTGTGGCATCGTAATTCTGTTTAGAGGTGCAAAAGTAATAAAAAATTGTGAATTGTGAATTGTATATGTTGAATTATTTACTGTTGAAGCCTGGCTTACATATATAGTTGCATCAGAAAATGCTTTGCCATTACCTGGTATTAAGAGAAGTAAAGTTACCAAAACTTCCTTAACGCTTACATTTTACCTTCTAAGTTTTACATTTGCAATTCATTCCCATATATCAATATCATAAAAAATGCTTTATAAAAAATTATGCCTGTTGCTGCTGGCTGTAGCCATACTTGCTTCTTGCAAAAACAATAAAAACACTGCTTACGATACCAAAGAGAACGATGAAAGATTCGACCGTTTTAAAAGCCGTTTTATTGAGGAATTGTGGAAGGTTTATCCCGGCTGGGCCAATGGCGTTGGTTATCATAAATATGATAGCATATTGGTGATACCAGATGGAAATTCACGACAGAACGAGCTGAATTTTGCCAAAGCTTACCTGGATTCTCTACGGAATTTTAAAATAGCGAAATTATCTGCTCATAACCAGATCGATTACAGGTTAATTGAAAACCAGCTGAAAAGTACGGAATGGAATATCCGCCAATTCAAGCAATGGCAGTGGGACCCAAGTATGTATAATGTGGGTGAAAGTTTCGCTTTGCTTTTAACAGAAAACTATGCGCCGCTTGAAAACCGATTAAAAAGTTTTGCTGCCAAATTAAATAAAGTCGAAGCTTATTATGCTGCCGCAAAAGAAAACATCAATCAACCAAGCATTCCGCATACAGAGCTAGCAATTGCCCAAAACCGCGGCTCTCTTGATATTTTTGGTGCCATGCTGGAAGATTCACTGAAAAAAGTGAATTTGCCGGAAACAGAAAAACAAACCATTCGCGCGAACGCAAACAAAGCCATTTCTGCCATACAACAATATGTAAACTGGCTGGAAAAAGATGTTCGTCCAGGTTTGGTTGAAGGAAAAACTGCGCGTTCCTTCCGCATTGAAAAAGAATTATTTGATGAAAAATTCCAGTTCGATATTCAATCGGGTTATACTGCAGAAGAAGTTTACAACAAAGCCGTAAAACGCAAAGAAGAATTGCATACCGAAATGGCAAAACTGGCGAACCAATTGTGGCCTAAATACTTTGCAAACCAGCCGAAACCGCAGGTTAATTTAGCATTAATTCGCAAGGTAATCGATACGCTTTCCACCACGCACGCGCACAGAGACTCTTTCCAGCTTTCGGTAGAGAAACAATTGCCGGAACTGGTGAAATTTATCAACGATAAAAACCTGCTTTATTTAGATCCGAAAAAGCCTTTGGTTGTACGCCAAACGCCGGATTATATGGCAGGATTTTCTGTGGCTTCGATAAATTCTCCCGGCCCGTACGATAAAGAGGCAAACACCTACTATAATGTTGGTTCGCTGAAAGATTATACACCGGAAATGGCTGAAAGTCACCTGCGTGAGTACAATAAATATACTTTACAGATCATTAATATACACGAAGCAATTCCTGGCCATTATACGCAGCTGGTTTACAGCAATCAATCGCCAAGTTTAATTAAAAGTATTTTCGGTAATGGCGCCATGGTGGAAGGTTGGGCTGTTTATACCGAGCGCATGATGCTGGAAGAAGGTTACGGAAACAACTCGCCAGAAATGTGGCTGATGTATTACAAATGGCATCTGCGTGCGGTTTGCAACACCATTTTAGATTACAGCATTCATGTGAAAAACATGAGCGAAAAAGATGCCTTGGATCTGATGATTCGTGAGGCCTTCCAGCAAGAAGCCGAAGCTAAGGGAAAATGGAGACGCGCCACATTAAGCCAGGTACAATTGTGCAGCTACTTCACCGGCTACACAGAAATTTACGATTTCCGCGAAGAACTGAAAAAGAAACAAGGCGACAAATTTAACCTGAAAAATTTCCATGAGAAGTTTTTGAGTTATGGAAGCGCGCCGGTAAAATATATTCGTGAGCTGATGATGGAGGAATTGAAAAATTGAAAGTTTAAAAAATTAAAAAATTTCGCGATGCGCTGATTAATGGTCGTGAAGTTTTGAGCGCTAAACTAGCTTAGACCTTCCACTTTTTGAAAAAGTGGAAGGTCTGTGCGCTGAACCCATATCTCATTTCGCCAAAAAATGCTTTGAGCTGTTTACTGATTAATGGAAGCAAATAATAAAATTATCCTTTTCGATGGCGTTTGCAATTTGTGCAATGGAATTGTAAAGTTCGTGATTAAACGAGATCCAGATACGAAGCTAAAATTTGCTTCCTTACAATCGGAATTTGGCCAGAGAACGCTTCAGAAGTTCAATTTACCAAACACCAATTTCGATACATTTATTTTCCTGGAAGGTGACAGATATTACGATAAATCCAGCGCTGCTTTGAAGGTTGCAAGAGAATTAAATGGGTTCTGGAACGTTTTTTATATTCTCATGATCATTCCCAAACCAATTCGCGATTTTTTCTACACACTGATTGCTAAAAATAGGTATAAAATGTTTGGGCAGCGAGAAGCCTGTATGATTCCAACGCCGGAATTGAAAGGCAGATTTTTGCAATGATCAATTATCAATTAACAATTATTAGTGGCTTCGTCGAGGTAAGACGCAAAGCATTGCGTCTCTACAAAAAACCATTTTACGATTAGATACAAAGCATTTTTCAAGACAATTTATATATGGGAAGCTAGCTTAAACTATTCTGCGTTCACCAATTTTCAAATTTTCAAATCTTCAAATTTTCAAATTGATCTTACTTCATCTTCACATCCAAAGCATCGCGCAAGCCATTTCCTAAAAGATTGAAAGCGAGCACCAAAAGCGCAATGGCAACGCCAGGTAAAATAGCCAGATAAGCCGCATCAACCACAATATAGCCGTAATGGTCGTTGATCATCATACCCCAGCTTGGCGAGGGCGGTTGTACACCAACTCCAAGGAAACTCAATCCTGCTTCCAATAAAATAGCGGATGCGAAATTGGCAGCGGCGATAACCAGAACCGGCCCCAAAATATTTGGTAATAGATGCTTGTAGATAATTCTACGGTTGCCGAATCCTAATGCTTTTGCAGCTTGTACATATTCCAGTTCACGGGCGCTAAGGATTTGTCCACGAACCAAACGCGCCACTTCTACCCACATGGTTAAACCAACGGCAATAAAAACCTGCCAGAAACCACGGCCCAGAACCAGCGAAATGGCCATCACCCAAAGAAAAGTAGGAATAGACCAAACCACGTTCACCAGCCATTGAATAAATGCATCTACCCAGCCACGAAAAAATCCTGCCATAGCTCCGAGTGAAATCCCAACCAGCAGCGAAATAATGACAGAAATAAAGCCAACACCCAGCGAAATACGGGTTCCCAGGATCAAACGGCTCAGCATATCCCGCCCGAAACGGTCAGTTCCAAGCCAGTAAGTGCGTTTTACAATATGTTCTTTTTCAACAGTTTTTTGAAGCTCGCCAAGCAGCAAATTTTGTTCGCCTTCGTAAGTTGTGAAATTTACAAATCCATTTTGCAGCGTGATATTACTGTCTTGCAAACTATAAATTACATCGGCGAGCGAATAGGTTTCCGCATCGCTTTTATCCTGGCTGTGAATGGGCTGAACAATAATTTTATCGCCCAAAATTTCATAACCGGAAATCGGCTTTTCAATATAATTTTCCGGCGCGCCCGAAAGCATTTTTTCAAGAAAGCCAATATTGTTTTCCGGTTGATTTTTACGGATGCGCAGCAGCGTAACTTCCGTGCCGGGTTTTAAGGTTTCCAGCTCAATCTGCTGGTCATTCGCGTTGGGCGTTGCATCCGGAGAAATCAAATATCCAAAGATGGAGATCAGCGTACAAAAACCTATAAATAAAAGACTTGCGTAAGCCGTACGATTGCGTTTCAGGCGCTGCCAGGCGTAATACGCGGGCGACTTTCCTGTTTGTACATCGGGCTTATTCCACATCATTATTTAGCGCGAATTGTGAATCATCAGACCCTCTTTCGTTGCGAGGTAACGGTACGCGTGCATGTTATCGGTATCGTAAATAAAGCTTCGCACATAAATATCGTGCTCCTCATCTAAACGCATGGCAACCACTAGTTTCTGGTCAATCAAAAACTTTAAAACATCGGCAACAATATTCGCCGGCGCATCCACTTCTTCCAGTATTTTCTCGAATGGCTCTACGAAATAAAGCACATTCAAAACATCATATTCCACATCGGTCAGCTCTCTCATCGCACTTTTCTCCCTTTCCAGTTATACTTTCCAAAATTACCATAAATACCAATAATTACTACATAAATGGTCTGCAGGAAAAGCGTCGGCAAATAATATTTCATCAGTTTTTCCTGGCCGAAAAATCTCGAAACCAACCGAAGAAATATCCATTCAGGAACACACTTCAAACACAAGCCAATAAGCAGAATTATAAAATAATGGTGATTGTAAAAACCTAAAAATAAACTAATTAATGTTAATACATAAAACAGGTAAACAGCGCCCAGCAAAAGTTTTAATTTATAATTTGCATAACTCCTGCTTTTAGACGCCCATCGTTTGCGCTGCTGTAAAAATGCGCCAACATTATTTAAAGCCGGCGTGGAAACAATTGCTTCTATACTTTTAAGAAACTGTACATCATTCGGATACTTCGCGGCGATTTTATGCATCAGGAATTCATCATCGCCGCTGGCAAGTTTATCAATTCCCTGAAAGCCATTTACCTCGTAAAAAACAGGTTTGCGGTAAATTAAATTCGCGCCGTTGCACATCGTGGGCAGTTTTTGTCCGAGGCAAGCCGCGCCAATTCCAATCAATCCGCAGAATTCAAGTGCCTGTGCCCGCTCGAAAAATGTATCTTTAAAACTGAATTTTACCGGCGCAGAAATCAGCTTTACTTTTGGATTCTGGTTGATAGAATCCGAGATAGATTTGAGCCAGGTTCTACCGCGAACACAATCCGCATCTGTTGTTATGATCCAATCGAATTTGCTCTTTTTAATTCCTTCTTCAATAGCCCGCTTTTTATAGGAATTATGGTTTTCGCCTTGAAGCATTTTCCGCAGTTCGCATATATGGATCTTTATTTCGGGATGCAGCTTTTTTATGCGTTCAATCTCTGCCAACGTTCCATCTTCCGAAAAATCATCAATTACAATAATCTCAAACTGATTTTTATTATAATCCTGGTTTATAATGCTTTGCAAGCAAGTCGCAATATTATTTTCCTCATTCCTGGCTGGAATAATTATGCTGAATTGATTTTGATCTGAATCGTTCTCTGAAGCCTGAAATTTCGGCAGATTCCGCCAGCCACGGATACAAAAAACAAGCAAGCCGCAGTATATAATGCCGGTGAGGAAAATGCTTATGCCGAAAAACCAGATCATCAGTTTCCGGATTTTTGTGAATTTATATGTTCACTTTGTAAAGACGACGATTTATCGCGTCTTAACAAAACATTGGTTTTTTGGCGCCTTAATTTCGGTTCTACGAAAACTAAAATCAGCAAGCCAAAGACGCCCGGCAAAAGCAGGTTGATTAGCCATAACCCGTACGAAGCTGATAAAATGGCGACCTCATTCGGGATAAAATCCTGCAGGAAAAAAACGGATGAAGCGCCGCGAATGCCCAGCTCGGTTAATGCATTTGCGGGAATGACCGTTTGCACAAGATAAATGAGGAAAATAGCCAGCCAGCATTGCAAAACCGGAACAGTGCCACTGAAAAACCAGAGCAGTAAAATAAACTGGCCGGAGAAAACAAAGTATCGTAGTAAGGACAAACCTAAAACCCTTGCAAGATCGGGAAACTTATAAAAAGTATAAACCACCAGGTATTTTCGGAAACGTCCCAGCAAGCTTTTTCGTGGCAGCAAATAACGTATCTTGTTGATATTGAAATAAAAAAAAAGCAAAAGCGCGATGAACGCAAAAGAAAGCACAGGAACCACCAGCCAGAACACATTTTTCGGCCAATGCATATATGCGTAATACAATCCGCCGCCAATTCCTAGAATCAAAGTTATGCTCAGCTGCGCGAAATTACCCACCAATGTTGCCAGAACACCTTTTATGCGTACGCCCGGCCTGATAAAAAGTATCCTGCCGAGGTACTCTCCTGCCCTGTTGGGAATCCACAAGCTCACCGCCGAACCGCAAAAAATGGCCGCGAAACAGCGTTTAAAACTGATGCGCTGAAACTTAGAAACCAGCGTTTTCCACTTTAGTGCTTCCACGCCCCAGTTCACAAAAAGCAGCAAAAAGGTAAAAGGAAAAAGTATTTTAAAAAGAAGCGGCTGCTGTGTTGAGAACGAATCCTGGATCTGGTCAACCAGTTTCAGCAAATTATCTTCCCGGCCAACGGTAAAATATAAATAAGCAATATTGGCCGCAAAAATCAGCCATTTCACCGTTTGCCAAAGCCATTTCCGCGGCATTTTCCCAAACCATTCCCCTGCGGGCGTCGCAGCTTTTACAGGCTTTTCGGGCGGAAGATTTTCGGAAGATTCATTTTTCAGCTGCACCGGGAAATTATTCGGATCAAAATTACGTACTTTGTATGAAATTGCGGGATTAGGAAAAATGGCGTTGCAGGCAGAAAAGATAATTTTGGGAATTGATCCAGGTACAAATGTAATGGGTTACGGCCTCATTGCCTGTACGGGAAACAAATCCCGCCTGCTCGATCTCGGTGTGCTTCACCTGAATAAAGTGAAGGAGCCGATGGAAAAACTCCAGCTCATTTTCAACGAAACACGCAGGCTCATAAGCACTTACAGCGCCCACGAACTGGCTATTGAAGAACCATTCTACGGCAAGAATATACAAAGTATGCTGAAACTTGGCCGCGCGCAAGGCATGGCCATTGCTGCCGCTATCCACGAAAATGTTCCTGTTTACCAGTACGCTGCCAGGAAAATAAAACAGTCCATCACCGGTAATGGCGCTTCATCCAAAGAACAAGTTGCGGGCATGCTGCAGCATCTTATGGCTATAAAAGTTATGCCGGTGAAGCTGGATGCTACCGATGGTCTGGCAGTTGCGGTTTGTCATTTCTACCAGAATGGCGTGCAAAATATCAGCGGCGCCAAATACAATTCCTGGCAGAACTTTTTGAGTCAGAATCCGGATCGGGTGAAGTAGATTTTCTTGTAAAGCATTTGGCCAAAGCCAAGTGCAATGGACTTTAAGCTCATAGCTAAATTCACTGACCTTTAGCTTCAGCAAGTTGTAAATATACTACTAACATTCATCGCATTTCTATCGTCTTAACATTATCATTGCATGATTTCCATATAAGGAATTGCTGAAAAATGCTTTATGAAACTCTGGACTATCTATTTGGCATTGTTTATTTTAACTTGTTTTACAACCTGTAACAAAGGTCCTCTTTGTTCTGCACCCGGCGGAAACAGAGGAATTATTGAATCGTCTTATTCCATTGGTAATAGCTTTTGTGTAGATTTTAATGAAAGAAATTTTGTCGCAAGAAACGATAGTGAATTCAGGCAGATTTATACCATTTCCAAACAGTGGGATGATTGCAGGAATTTTGAAATGCCTGAAGTAGATTTCTCAAAATATTCACTTTTAGGCCAGCAAGCCGGAACATGTAAAGGTGGTAATTTTCTAAGGACAGTAACAAAAAATGAGGCTGAAAAGAAAATAATTTACACCGTACAAGCAAAATGCTGCGGTTACAATAAAGTGTTGCTGATGAGTAAGAATATTGTTCTTGTACCAAAAATCCCACAAGATTATACAGTTGAATTTATTCTTGAAGAAGACTAAACACCATATATAGAAATGCCAAAAAATGCTTAGATATGAAGAAAATTATCCTATTCCATTTACTGATTATGTTGATCTTTTTTGCATGCAACAAAGAAATCAACTGCAAAGTAAAAAATGGCAATGAAGGGTTGATTGTCAAGGAAATATCAGATGATTTATGCTGGCAGATTTCAGAAAAGAACTTTGTTATCCGTACCGATAGCGCTTATAAATCAATTGTTAAAATAGATTCTGCCAACTGTTCCAAACCATTAGAAAACATAGATTTTAGCAAGTTTACGCTGCTTGGCCAGTATGCCGATGCGGGCGGCTGCTCAGTTGGCTTCCTCAGAACTGTAACCAGGAATGATGCGGAGAAAAAATACACTTATGAAGTTTATGCCAACGGCTGCGGGCAATGCGATATGCTTGGGTTGAGCAATAACATGGTTCTTGTAGAAAAAATCCCCGAAGATTATACAGTAGAATTTTCAATTAAAGAAAACTGATTTCCATATATAAATACAACAAAAAATGCTTTGGGCTGAAGCCAACGAACTTCAACACAAAGCATTTTTTAGCTTTTTAATATATGGAATTATTGCAGTTTAGCTCTAATTTTCTCAGCTGTTTTGGCTAAATTATCCTGTGAAAATTTGAGCTTGCTTTTAGCAAAATTAATCGTATCGAATTTCTGTAATGGAATAAGATGAATATGTGTATGCGGAACTTCAAGGCCAATAACGGCAATACCAACACGTTCACATTCTATAGCCTGCTCTAAACCTGCTGCGACCTTCTTCGCGAAAGCCCACAAACCTTTGTAGGTTTCATCATCCAAATCAAAAATATAATCCACTTCCTTTTTAGGAATAACAAGTACATGGCCTTCCGCAAGCGGCATAATATCTAAAAAAGCAAAATAGTTATCATCTTCCGCAACCTTGTGCGATGGAATTTCACCTGCCACGATCTTCGAGAAAATACTTGCCATATATAGTTGTTATAAAAAATGGTTTATTCGCGGGTTATACTAAGTATTTCAAGCCTCAGTTTACCTGCCGGCACATTTACCTCAACAATATCGCCTACTTCTTTACCAAGCAAACCCTGCCCAATTGGCGATTTAACTGAAATTTTACCCAGTTTCAGGCTCGCCTCCGTTTCGGACACAATGGTATATTTCAGCTCCTTGTTTGTATTGAGGTTTTTAAGATGCACAGTAGATAAAATCATCACTTTGCTGGTATCCAGATTGCTCTCATCAATTACACGTGCGCCGGCAAGTGTATTTTCCAGTTGCGCAATTTTAGCTTCAAGTAAGCCTTGAGCATCTTTAGCGGCATCATACTCTGCATTTTCAGAAAGATCGCCCTTATCCCGGGCTTCCTGTATTTGTTTTGCCATATCTGCGCGGCCTTTGGTTTTGAGCATTCGCAGTTCTTCGTTCAGTTTCTCCAAACCTTCTTTGGTATAGTAAGAAATTTCTGCCATAAAAGTATAATTTAACTGGTTTTGATAAAAATACAAACGCCCCGGCTTGTTTAAGCCGGGACGCTGTTTTTATGGTTACAAATATAACTTTTATCTTTTAGATGCCCAAACGCGCGCCAAAACTATGTGTTCCGGCAAACGGATTTGTAACACGGTAAGAATAGTCTATACCAAAGCGTCGGTTCTTTTCTTTACCGAAAGGAAAATCGAAAGAAACACCGGCAGATGGCCCTGCAAACGCTGTAGTACGGTTTGCCGCATTAAACATGCCCGCTTCGTAAACAAAACCTGCATGCAGCATTACAAACCTGCGGTAGGAATATTCCACACCTGCAGCTACCTGGTCCTTTGAGAAAGCGTTTGAGGTAAACGAGCCGGCAATTGTAAAACCGTGCGTTGTTGTACTGTCAGAAAACAGATCATATGACGCAGCAATATTCAGCACTGAAGGCATTTCAAAATCGGCCGAACGTTTCTCAACCGTTATTGAATTATCGCTGCCTTCAAGCAAACCTCTCGCTGCAAGTCCATTACCTGAAAAACGCATCGTAGGGCCAATGTTACGTAAAGCAACACCAAACTTTGTACGATCATTCTGGCCGGCAACATACTGTACGCCAGCATCTAAACCTACACCTGAGGCAGTAGCATCCGGAATACCTTCGGTTAAAGTACGAATTAATAAACCCGCTGTAATGTTTTCGGAGAATTTATGTGAATAACCCAACGCAATATTCATCATCTGAACGTTGAAGGTTGCGTTACCTTCCTCCGGCTGATTTTCGCGGGTAAGCTTTATATCGCCAAAGTCAAAAGAGGTAATGGAAAGTCCGAAAGCGTGCTCTTTATCGGCACCCACTTTCTGCGCAAGGCCAAAAGCGTTTATACCAACACCTGCGCCACCAAGCCAGTTTGTACGTGCAAAGGCAAAGCTGGTGTTGTTAGGATTTTTAATAATACCAGCAACGTTATAACTCATTGCCTCAACGCCGCGTATGCCGGCCATATTTGCTGCACCCCAGCCCGAACTACCTGCCCATGGATTAATGAGCAGCTGCGTTCCTCCGGCTTCACCAATCCTGTCCGGGTTGCCTGCCTGCACATTTAATGCAAGCAGCAAACCCAAAGCAGCACTTATACTTAATTTAACTATATTCATGATTATAAATACTTTAAAACTTTATTGCTACAATTTTCTTAGAAAGAGTCAAGGTCAATTGGTTTAGTGATACCGAACCATTTAATTACTTTTTCACCAAGCTCAAATGCATTTACGTGTACAATATATACACCGCTAGCTACCGGAATACCTTTCTGGTTCTTCAAATCCCAGTCAAGGAAGGTAGTAGGATATTTTGCGTTAGATGTATATGCATTGCTGCGTGATTCATCTTTATTGAACTTCCTTACAACCGTGCCATCCATTGTGTAAATAGTAATTTCACACTTAACCGGCAGGTTAATAAAGCGCACCCTGTTATCTAACTGAGATGTTTCGTAGGCCGATACCGAGTAGTACGGATTCGGCACAACGCCCACATGCTCAAGTGCTTCTTTACCAATCTGCTCGTTTCTTACAACAGCAACATTGCTTGTTGAGAAAGTATAGAATGGCAGGTTATTATTTTGATTTGTAGCAACATTACCGGTAGGGTTATAAGTTGTGTATGGTTTGCTAACCCTTAAACGAATGCGAACATCGGTTGGCACTATACCGTCTCTTGCCGATAATAAGCGAGAGTTTGGTGCAAGCATTGGCTCCATAACCCATGCGGCTCCCGACCATATGCGCTGCATATCGGTACCTGATGGCTGCGCAGGATTTGAATATACCTGCCTTAAAATCTGGTAGTACTGGTTACAACCGTCATAAGGCGTTTTAATGGCCAGTGCAAGCGGGCTAACAGAGTTCATCACATATATCCAGTGCTTACCACCCCATAGGTAACGGCTGCTGTAATCAGAGAAACCGGCTGCAAAGTTCTCAGTATTGCTTGTTGGGTTCCACAACATATCAGCACCATTTTCGGCAGGTAAGTGTGAATCTTCACCGAACATTATATTTAACCTGTCGCCTGTTTCGAGGTTAATGGCATAACCAGGGAACCAGCTTTTTCCACGCCAGTCAGGATCATTTGAATAAACAGGATTTCCATTTGCATCAATATCCGTTTTCGGATTTTTCCAGCCAGCATGGTCGCGCAGTTTAAACTTAGCAAAACCACCTTCGTTAATACCGGCTGCTTCACCCATTTCAATCACAACGCATTCGCTCCATTTGTTTTTGTCGGATGTAAATACAATATCCACGTTAGGAATATTCGCCAGCCTTATTAACGGCAGAGTAATATTACCAGGGATAGGGCCCATAGTTAGGGAATTGTTAGTACCCGGCGCTGAACGTGCAACCAGCGGGGCCGGTGCAATTATACCGTTCAATAATGCCTCATACGTTTGCGAAGGATCAACCCATGCTCTAGCTCTTCCTCCACATTCTGGCCTTGTTGAGCTAGGATCACAACCTGTATCAACAGCATAGTCATCAACTGCCTGGTCATATTCACCAAAGTTACCATAACGGCCAGAGCGGATCCAGTTGCCTGGTGTAGGAACGCCTTTTTGAAGCGTAGGAAAATGGTCGATATCGCTAACGCCTGTAAGCCAGCGGTTACGTTCATTCGCAAATTGCATAGTTGCTTCCTGGAAACCATTCGTTTCATCGAGATGCGGGAAGCCTGGGCCATAAGGTTGGTTTACCGTAATTGCGAAACCCCATGATCTCCTGATATCATCGCTGCCTGCAACCTTCTGGGTTGTATAAATCAGCTGCTCGTTACCGTAGTTAATGCTCGTATCTGAAAATATTTCCTCTTGGGTATTCAGGTTCTTCAGCACCCAGCGGGTTTTGGTAGGCACTCGCTCCTGCGGCGAGCCTAAGGATATACCGTTCTCCGGATTTGTTTTTATATCCGGGTTCAGGAAACGCAGCTCATATCTAGCATCAACCACTTTGGTTGGATCGTAAATACGAACAGAAACCGGGCCACGGCCTCCTTTATAAACCGGATTATCCACGTGGTTCTTTTCAAGAATTTCCCGTTCGGTAGCATCTGTAAGGTCAAGTATATTAGAACCATTCCCTAATCCTTCTATGCGCATCAGCTCCGGGCCATCGCCATAATCGCTGTTCAAACGTGAGCCGCCAAACTCGGCAATATTTTTATGCGGAATTGCAGTATAGGTTTTTAATACAGCTGCATCAACAGTTTTCCTGCCCGATAAATATTGATCCGGCTCGGTTGGATCGTCCGCAACAGCATATGCCAGTACTAAATAGTAATAGAACTTATAGTTTACCAGCCTTTTATCACCAGGTGCGAAAGCATCTTCAGTGATCTGGAATGTGTGGCGAATACCTTTGTTTTCACCATTTACTCTTACTTCCAGCCTGTCCGAACTTGTTTCAGGATCGAACACCTTGTTAACGAGTTTTGTATGCCTGTCTTTTATATCAACCTGGGCAATTGGGCGTACAAGGTCAAAGTTGCCAATATCAGTTGCGCTTACGCTTGAATTTTTCAGCTGGAACACCTGATAACCCTGGAATGTGTAAACAACCTGGTTTCCAGTGGTACTAATAACTGTATCGCGGTATTTTTCTACTTCTGGCCTGTATGTTTCTTCAAATGCAAGAATTACTTTACGGTCAAGCTCACGCACATCTACATGCGGTGCATCCGGGCCGGCAATCAGTTCGAAGTTATTATTATACAAACGCTGCGCTTTATCATCGGCAAGTTTAAGAAGGTCTAAAGAACCTGTAGGGCCGCCGGTTGTAGCTTTGGCCCAAACCACGCCTACAGTTACATTATTTTTAGCGCCTGGTTTTAATGAGAATGGCCCTGCGGACTGAAGGAAACGACGGTCGCCTGGTTTGTTACCGGCAGTTACCTCACTCCATTCACTCGCATTCCTCGGATCTCCCGGGAACATGAAATTCGTACGAGGAGCACCCGGACAAATCCAGCCGTTACAGCCAGCTACAATCGGGTCGCCATTTTTCCAGTGGCCGGTAAGGTAGCGGTAAAAATGCGGTGCTTCAGAAGGGTTACCGGTGTTGGTAAAATCGTTGTTATAATAAACGAATTTTGACATGATGATCTGTTCACCTTCTTCATCAATAATACCATTTTTGTTATTATCAATTCCGTCATTCAAATCTGCAAGCGGACCTTCAAAGAAATCCACACCAATAGATGGCGGGTTGGAACCGTACCCGAAAACGCCTTCATCATTATCATCACCATTATAGCAGATACCAAGATCGCGCAAAGTATCAACCATTACATAATCGTCAAAAGCATATCCTAAATCTGCATCAACCCATTGCCCGAAGAAAGTACTGTCTATTGTACTTTTTGAACGGTTTGTAATGGTAGTACGGTAAAAGGTCATATTGTTGACCTCATCGTTAGTAGCAAAGGCAAATGCCTGTGTCTGTAACTCAAGCCCTATTGCCTCGGCTTCTGTTTCAGAGTGGATATTGCCTCTGTCATTATAGATATACCAGAGTGTCTGGTCGCCAAAAACATCAGGATAATCGCCATCTTCCGGATCGTATCGGAAATTTTTATTAACATCAACAAACGGAGCCAGAAACTTGGAATGCACACTATTTGCATTGTAGCCATTCAAACCATGTGCCGGCCAGTTACGGATGGCATCTGTTATTTGCGATGGATCCTTTTTAAACCTGTCAATTTCGGCGCGTGTTACTTCCCATATCTTGTCCCAATTCTTACAATCGTTACTTTCAATAGTAGCGGTAGAAGTATCGAGCGGGCCAGGGAAAAAGTCGGCACCGGACTGCCTGTAGGTCATCGCCGCAAGCTTAAGGTTATTATTATCATAACCACCAATCCATAAAGCACCGGCAAATAAGGAGTGCCTGCGAATCTGGTTGGCCTCTGTTACTTTTGGAATTTCATATTTCGGGCTGCTTACTAGATCCCACCACATATCGCCGCCATTCATAATACGTGCTCTGACGTTGTTAATATCAAGGTCAACCGCTGCAGATGCCCATGCACAACCCGATGCTTTCGCACGGCGCTGAGGGCTGTTGTTACTGGTGGTTTTTTTAACCTTCTGGCCAATATTTTCTTTAGCCAGCGCCAGCTCGCTGTGCCCAAAAAGCACAAGTACCAGCAAACTAAGAATTATATTATACTTTCTCATATCAGTATTTTAGTTCTTTAAAAATTAATACTTGCGCCAATACGAATAATCCGTGGCTGTGTATAGTTATCCGGGTTATTAGCTTTAATGCTATATTGATCTACAAAAGCAGCTTCACTTACAGCAATGCTCGCTTCTCTCTGGCCTTGAACCGAAGTAAGGTAACCATCATCTGTAGGAAGGCCGGTATAACGGTAAACCGAAACAATGTTTTTGGCATTGAACATATTGATTACGCTTAGATAAACATTAAGGTATAATGAGCTTGCCGCGCTGTTCTGCTCACGTTTTTTGGTTTGCAGGAAGAAATCCTTATCAATACGGCCATCTGCACGGAACTGCCATGGCAAACGTGCTGTGTTAATGCCACCGGTGATTGCAGAACGGTTGGCAACACCAATTACCACGTTCTCACCTTGTGTAAGGTTAGATTGCTGTGTGTATGGTGTGCCGCTGCGTGCATTAAGTACCAGGTTAAGCCCCATATCTGTAAAAATATTTTGCGCTGTTTTACCCATTGGGCCTGCATATGCATCGCCATTACCGAAACGGAAGTCGATTACACCTACAAACTGGTGACGAACATCATAATCCAGCGGGAATGGAGTCCTAAGGTTTGGCTGACCGGAGTTTACAAGGTTTTGACCGGAAGCATCATCAGATCCGGTACCTTCTGCAAACTGTAAGGTATAGTTAAGGTTCAGCTGTACGCCAGAGCTTTTAGCACGCTTGGAATCGTAACCTAAAATAAATCCTTTAACTGTACCAAAGTCAATGTTATCGAGCGTAGTATAAGTTTGCGGATATGCCTGGTTTATCTGCCTGCGCTGAATAAGGTCTTTTATTTCGCCATAGAACGCCTGCATGGTAATTGATGATGTTTTACCGATTACCTGCTTGAAACCTATCTCGTAGTTAGTACGCCTCTCAGGCCTCAGGTTAGGGTTGCTGATGGTTTGAGTAGCCCTTGTTTTCAGGAAGTAATAATCATCTAATGTAGAAACGTTACCACCTCGTGGGCGCTGGGTTAATACATCATAATTAGCAAAGAATGCTGCTGTAATGGAAATTGGGAAAGAGAATGATACACGCGGCATAAAGTTTACCTGCGGAACGTAGTCTCTGAAGGATTCTTTCGAAATACGCATTTCAGATTCTTTCGTAACGCCTTCCTGATTCAGCAGGTAAGGCTGTATGGTACCATTTCTTGTCTGGCTGGCAATTACAGTCGGGTCAGCAATCTCTGCACCATTCTGGTCATACCAAACATTTCCGTTCCTGTAACCTACAATACGGGTTGGTGCAAAAGCATCGTCCACATAAACCACATAATCTTTACCTATATTACCCGGGTGCGAAACCTCCTGCTGGTTAATCTGTGAAACTTCAGCTACACTGCGAACAGGATATAATGAATACGGATCGCGTAATACAAGCTGGTTAGCATCGAAACGGTCAACGCGTAAGCCAACACGGAATATAAGGTCCTTAAACTCGAACCTGTCCTGGATATAACCGGCTATATAGTTCGGGTTATACGCACCAACCGATCTTTTCATCGGGTCAAGGAAATCCTCAACGCTGGTTCTGCCATTTACTTTATTTCCCAAATGATCATAGCCCCAATAGTTTACAAATGAACTACCATTGTTTAGTAACTCATCCGGTGAAAACATATCAAGCCTGAATTCTTCCGGGCCATACTGGTCAATATTAATAAAGGTCTGCTGATCGATCAAACGGCCATTGTGGTCGCGGTAACCTTTATCTATAAGGCTTTGCCTAAAGTTTTTATCGAAAGTTGACTGGTTTACACTTATATAGTTGTAGCGAACCGTATCTGTAAAGTTTCCTTCCTCATCATAAATAGGAATAGGGTTCAGGGTATCTAATTGCAGGTGCGTATTGGTAAGCTGGCGTGCCAGCATCCAAAGGCCTGTCGGGCTTTGCTGATTTGTGCCTACATAATAACCTCGCTCTACACGCTGCTCATACTGGATACCGAATTTAAGTGCGTGGTTGGCAAGATTTACTGATGCGCTTGCATTTAAAGTGTACTGCTCCTGCTGCTGTTTCTGAATTGCGCTGAAGTTTGCGCCAACGCCACCCCATAATGAGTAAATATTGCCCGGGGCGCGACCGTTTATTAAACCACCTTTCTCAAGTATCTGGTTATAATTCTGTACGTCGTTGTCTGAAAGTTCAAAGAAGCGGCGTGTATAATTTTCAGCAATAGGGTTAACGCCGCCTGGTGTAAATCTTACGCCCTGGTCAGTATAACCTGCAAAATAGTTTGTATTTACTTCTTTGCCATTAATTACACGTGTTTCGCGTATATACCTTGGTGTTGTATTTCTCTCAAATTTACCAATATATCCGTATTTGAAAGGATCATCTTTCAAACGCTCGTCCCAGCGGGTATAGTTAAACCTGGAATAATCTGCCTGTATTGTATAGTATGCGTTTTTGATGAGTGCATTGGTATCGTCGCTGGTTTTAAAGTTCTGGCGGAAACGCACAAAAGCGCGGTAGTTATCGTCTATACGCTGCGGGTTGTTCTCAAAATTGAACATAGAGAAAGAGTAAATATACTCGTTACGGTCGTTACGGTCAACTGTACCACCGGCGGTAATATTAATGTTTTCAACCGGCTGAAAATCGAGCTTGCCGCTAAAGCTGTAGCCGAACTGGTTTGTGTTTTCGCGCACTCGGCTTTTTACCATATCGCTTTTTGTAACATACTCCGCATTTGAAACAAAGCCCTGCCCAAGCGGAGATGCGCTTAACGGATCGTTCTTAAGCTCTTCTAATTTAGCATCGCTTACACGGTAAATATCAATGGCCGGCGGGTCATAAACTTTCTGATGTGATATATTACCGGCAATAAAGAAACCTAAAATAGATTTTACAGAATCGGTACCTTTATTACGGGTAAGTAACGGGCCGGATAAAGTACCTTCTAAAAGGTTGTATTTGTATGGGTCGGTAAATTGTGAAGATAAAACTTCCAAACCACCAAAATATTTGCTGGATGGGCCGCGTGTGGTAATGTTAATAATAGTACCGGTTGCATCACCATATTCAGGCGGAACTCCTCCGGTGATGGTTGCTATCTGCTCAATTGCACCCTGTGGCAGGTTTGGCGAACCGAACATCTTAATACCATCTACATAATAAATATTGGCATTGTATCGGCCACCTTTACCTGATAAGCCCCTGTCGGTTGAAACTACCCCGCTGGATGTTGCCACTGCTGCGTTTACACTACGTGTTGCCAGCGACTGTATCTCCTTGGTACCCATAACCTTACCTTGCGTGGTCTCGTCCCTGTTAAGGTTAGGATCAACATAATGGCGGATTTCAACAGTTGGAGCAGTAGTATTCCCGCTTCCACTTTCATCTGGCTTCATTACTATAGCTGAAGGCATATCGGTAGTTTTATCACCCCTTAAAGTTATACCGCGTATCTCCAAATCCGGATAGCCGATATATTTTATGATAAGATCATATTGACCTGGGTTAACCGGGCCGAGAATGAAATTACCACTGAAATCGCTTTGTTTCGCCGCCTTGCGTACGCCATTCTGCATAAGAAATATTGTAGCAGCGCCGAGTGGTTCCTTTTTCTCATCAACCACCCTGCCCTTCAGGAACGCATCCTGCGTTTGCGCGAAACCTAAGTTTACGCACAGCATGGTTAACAAACCAATTAGTAAAAACCTGTTCCTCATTTTCTCTAAGTTAAAATTTAAAAGTTTCAAAGATGCTAAAAATTTATTTACCTGCCCCATAGCGCCCCCCATTTTATTTTACATGAACCAAAGATACAATACCTTTTTATGGCCATCAATTATAAAAATGGGCATTTATCAGCAAATACCAAGGCATTTTTTGACACAGCTATATATGGTATGTATTTGAAAGTAAAACATTTGCACATTAATTAAAATACAAATTTATCGTAAAAACAAAGCATTTTCCGGGCATAATATATATGGAAAAATCAGTTGATTTTTTTTGCTGTAAGCCAGCGGGTGAATTTTTCTAAAACCATGAAGAAAATTTTGCTTCGCGCTTCGTGCGTCCAGCCCGCAATATGGGGCGTTACTATCACGTTGCCTGCGTTAATGAGTTTCAAAAATAAGGCTTTTTCCGTTTCTGTGTAAATTTCAATTTTTTCATTTTCCAGTACATCAAGCCCGGCGCCCAGTATTTTGCCTGTTTCCAGCCCGCGCACTACTGCATCCAGGCTGGCAATTGCGCCGCGAGATGTGTTGATCAGGTAAAATGGTTTGCTGAATCGGCCGATGAAATCATCGTTAATCCAATGCCTGGTTTCTGGTGTAAGCGGAATGTGAAAGCTGACTATATCGGCAAGCTCAAAAATCTCATCAGGCGTAGCTTTACTTACAAAGCTGTCGCTGATGTTTTCTTTGTACTTATCGTAAACAAGTATTTGTGTACCGAAGCCGCTGAGTTTGCGGGCGAAAGCACTGCCGGTATTTCCATACCCAATTACTGCAACTGTTTTTCCCTTTAATTCAGTTCCGGTATTTTGCTTTCGTATCCAATTAAATTGTTTTACATGCTCCCATGCGCGCGGTATATAATTTAAAAGCGATAATAGCAGCGCAACAGCATGTTCGCCAACAGCGTCTTTATTTCCTTCGGGCGAATTAAAAACCGCTATATTTTTACGCTGCGCATATTCGACATCTACATTATCAAGGCCCGAGCCCGGCCTTAAAATATATTTTAACCTGCTTGCTTTATCCAGCATATTTTTATCGAGATGCATAGCTGTATTCACTACAATGCCGTGGTACAGGTGAACAACCGGCAGCAGCGCAGCAGTATCCATACTGGCAAAATATTCGGTATGGAAACCAAGCTCCTGAATTTTCTCAATAAAACCTGGCGGTACGGTATCGGTAACCAGAAAAACTTCCTGCTGCATTATAAATTTATTAGTTTACTTAAAGCCATGCCCAAAGCTGTGAAAATCTCACTCTTACAGTTATAAAGTATTTTTAGCCAAAGTGATATATGGAAAATATGCATAGTTATTAATGGAATAAACTCCATCTCTAAAATATTTGATCGTTCCTACCGGACTTGAATAACACTTCGAACCATGTTCCGTAGGAACATTAAAATATTGTAGCAACGCATTTTTCAATCCGTTGAAGCAGGAATTTTCTCAACTCAACGACATTAATTCTCACTTCTTAATTCTTAATTCAATGTCGTTTAGTCAAGGGGTTTTCAAACGTATCGGTACATTCAATATATTTATTTCAATTCTCGTTTTGCCCTCCGTTGCCGGGCAGGCAACTTCTTTTGGCTTGAACCAACCCCGAAG
>DAIUCM010000029.1:0-31071 GCA_036846145.1 Bacteroidota bacterium | reverse complement strand
GTTTTATAACGATTCATCATCATTAAACTATTTTTTAGCCCGAACATATATGTAAATTAAGAAAAATATTTATTTATCATATAGTTTACAATATCTTTTGCCACTTCGGTTTTCGATTTCAGGCTGAATTCCTGCTCAGCGCCGTTTTTATCCAGGATTTTTATTTTATTGGTATCTGTTGCAAATCCTGCGCCCTTATCGTTCAGCGAATTTAACACAATAAAATCGCAGTTTTTTCGCACAAGTTTCTCTTTTGCAAAAGCCAGTTCATTATGTGTCTCGAGGCTGAAACCTGCTAATACTTGGTTCGCTTTTTTTAACTGTCCTAAGCTGGCCAGTATATCTTTATTCTTAACAAGTGAAAGTGTAAATGTATCTCCGTTAAGGGTATCTTTTTTTAGTTTTTTTTCGCTTGTTTCCGCTACCCTGTAATCTGCAACTGCTGCGCTTAATATTGCACCGTCACACTTTTCAAAACGTTCTGTACAGGCATTATACATCTGCTCGGCAGTTTGTACATAAATACAGTGTATGTTTTTTGTTTTGGTAGAAAGGGTAGAAGGGCCACAAACAAGCTGTACATCTGCGCCTTGTAAAGCCAGTTCTTCCGCAATGGCAAAGCCCATTTTACCGGTTGAAAAATTACCGATAAATCTTACCGGATCAATTGGCTCATAAGTTGGGCCGGCAGTAACAAGAAATGTTTTATTGGTTAAGCGCTTAGCTGCCGGGCTTTTTTTTTTATGATGATATCAAAGATATCTTCCGGCTCAGCCATTCTGCCTATACCTTCAAGCCCGCTGGCAAGCTCGCCTTCCTGAGGTGGAATTAAATGATTGCCGTAGTTTTCCAGTGTTTTTATATTCTGCCGGGTGGATGGATGAAGGAACATATCTCTATCCATAGCTGGCGCTACAAAAACAGGGCAGGTTGCTGAAAGGTAAGTTGCCAGCAACAGGTTATCGCAATTGCCATTCGCCATTTTTGCCAGCGTATTCGCCGAGGCAGGCGCTATTAAAAATACATCGGCCCAGTTACCTAAATCAACATGGTTTACCCACTGGCCGTTTGCCTTATCAAAAAGTTCGGTAAATACCGGGTTTTTGCTTAAGGTAGCTAATGTTAAAGGCGCGACAAAATCTGCCGCGCCTTTGGTCATTATTACTTTAACTTCGTGGCCTGCTTTAATAAAGTGCCTTACAAGGTAAGCCGATTTATAGGCAGCTATGGAGCCGCAGATGCCAAGCAGAATTTTCACTAAAAATAATTTATCCTTCTAATTGCGCATCCGGATTACGGAAATATACCTTGCCTTCAGAAAATTCTTCTGTAGCAACAATAGTAGTTTTCGGTAATCTTTCATAATAAGTAGATATTTCGATCTGCTCGCGGTTCTCAAAAACTTCTTCAAGGTTATCTGTACTTGGCGCGAACTCTGCAAGCTTGTTGTGCAGCTCTTCTTTCTGGCGCGCAGAGATCTGGTTAGCGCGTTTGCTAATGATTACAAGCGATTCATAAATATTACCGCTCTGGTCTTCTAACTGGCGAAGATCTCTTGAAATTACTTCTAAAGGTATGTTTTGTGTGCTCATGATCGTTTAAAATTTAATTTATCTACCTGGTAGTTTGCATCTTTATACATCCGCAGTAAATCGGCATCATATACAGATGTCGGATAGTGTTCCCTGAATTCGTTATAGTACTGTATGGTATTCAAATAACGCTCGCGTTTTTTGGTTTCAACACTTTTTTCTGCCAGTAAGTATGATGATTTTACAATGTAATATTCAATTTTTTCACGCTCTTTGGATGCCGGGTACTGGTTCGCAACATGGCGTAAGGCCCAAACAGCCGATTTATAATTCCTGATCTGGTAGTAAAGCATGGCGTTTTCAATGGCTTTGTTCTCAAGCTTCGCTTTCAGGTCATCAATATTCTTGTTCGATTCTTCAATCCTGTTGCTTTCAGGGTATTTGTTTATAAAAAGATTAAAAGCATTTATGGCATTTACCGTATTGGCCTGGTCAAGGTCCTTGTTCGGCGAATCAGAAAACAGGCTGTACGCGTAAAGGTATAAGGCTTCCTCTGCATACTGGCTGAACGGGTACGCATCTACAAAGGTTTTAAACTGGTAAGAAGCAAGCTGGTAGTTACCCATTTTATAATAAGTATCCGCCATCATATAATATATTTTTTCCGCCTGTGCTGTACCCCTGTAATAGGTGAGCAAATCCTCGAGCAATGGCAGTACGCGTTGATGATCTTTCTTATTATAATATTCTTCGGCTTTCTGGAATTTCAGCGCTACATCATCGCTTTTTAAAAGCTTCTGATAAGGGCTGCAGGCCATAAACCCGGTGAGCGCCGCCATATATAGAATAGTGAAAAAATACTTTAATTTCATCTCTAAAACAATGTGCAAAATTACAATATATATTTAATAAAGCCTTATAACGGTTTAAAATTAATCTTGGTATGTAAATTTTTTGATATTCATTTATAATTAAGTTAGTTTTGCGGCAATTTTAATTATAGCAGTAGTACAATAATGGATATTTTTGAGAAGATACAGGCGAACCGAGGTCCGTTAGGGCAACATGCAAAAAGTAGTCATGGTTATTTTACCTTCCCTAAACTGGAGGGTGAAATAGGCAGCCGGATGATTTTCCGCGGTAAAGAAAAGCTTGTTTGGAGCTTGAACAATTACCTTGGCCTGGCTAACCACCCGGATATTCGCAAAGTTGATGCCGAAGCTGCAGAAAAATTTGGCGCGGCTTACCCTATGGGCGCGCGCATGATGTCCGGTAACAGCAATTACCACGAGCAACTGGAGCATGAGCTTTCGCAATTTGTAAAGCGTGAAGATACTTTCTTATTGAACTACGGTTACCAGGGCATGGTTTCAGCAATTGATGCGCTGGTTAACCGGCACGATGTAATAATTTACGATTCGGAATCGCACGCATGCATTATAGACGGTGTACGCCTTCACCAGGGTAAGCGCTTTGTTTACATGCATAATGATATCGATAATCTTGAAAAGCAGTTAAAACGCGCGCAGAATATAATTGATGCATCCAAAGGCGGTATCCTGGTAATTACCGAAGGCGTTTTTGGTATGAGCGGAAACCAGGGAAAACTGCGTGAAATAGTTGCGCTGAAAGATAAATACCAGTTCCGTTTATTGCTGGATGACGCACATGGCTTTGGTACAATGGGCCCCACTGGCGCAGGTACCGATGAAGAACAAGGCGTACAGGCTGGTGTGGATCTTTACTTTTCTACGTTTGCAAAATCTATGGCGAGCATTGGTGCATTTATCTCCGGCGAAGAGCAGGTAATAGAGTATCTTAAATATAATATGCGTTCGCAGATTTTCGCAAAATCGCTGCCTATGCCATTGGTAATAGGCGATTTAAAGCGTTTGGAGATGCTGCGAACCATGCCCGAACTAAGAACCCAGCTGTGGTCGATTGCCAACACATTACAGGCCGGTTTAAAGGAAAGAGGATTTAACCTGGGCCGCACCAATACAATGGTTACGCCTATTTTCCTGAATGGTAATGAGGCAGAGGCCGGAAACCTGATTATTGACCTGCGTGAGAATTACGATATTTTCTGCTCAATAGTTATATATCCTGTTGTTCCTAAAGGAGTTATGATGCTGCGCCTGATACCAACCGCCGCTCATACCCTGGCTGATGTAGAGCAGACATTAAATGCGTTTTCTGATGTTGCTATGAAGCTGAAAGAGAACCGTTACGCCACAGCCAGCGCTGTATCTGCATAAATAAATTGAAGTTTATCTGGATTTTTTTTCTAAAAGTGCTTGCATGTTAAAAAAAAATGTAATTTTAGCGCATAAACACTTATTAAAACAAACCAGAAAAACTTACCATTATGAACAGATTTGCTGAAGTAAGAGATTTGATCGTTAACCTGGAATCTGACTTCCAGAAATTTTACGATAAGAATAACAAGGCAGCCGGAACCCGTGTACGTAAAGGCATGCAGGAACTAAAGAATCTTGCACAGGACATTAGGCTAACCATACAGAAATCTAAAAATGAAGGAACCGGTGCTGGCACAGGCAGAGCTAAAAAATCTGCCGCCGGTGCAAAAGGCGGTGCAGCTAAATCACCCGCAAAAGGTGGTGCTAAGAAAAAATAATTCTTAAACTGCTAAAAATTAAAAATGCCTCGCAGATTTTTTCTGCGAGGCATTTTTTTACATATATTCTATGCTGCTAAAATGCTTTAAGCTTCAAATATAAATTTTCACTAATCGTTGCGAGTGGCATGCGCACAATATTTTTACAAATACCCTGTATTTCCATCAGCGCTTTAATTCCGGCAGGGTTTCCTTCTGCAAAAATTGCGTTCATTACATCCAGTACACTGTAATGTATTTCACGCGCCTTTTCATAATCGCCTTTTAAACAAGAACGAACCATATCCGAAAATTCTTTTGGATAAGCATTCGCAACAACAGAAATTACACCGTCCATACCAATGCTCATATAAGGTAAGGTATAATTATCGTCACCGGAAATTACCAGGAAATCTTCCGGTTTTTCTTTTATGATTCGCATGCACTGGTCAAAATTTCCGGAAGCTTCTTTTATACCTATAATATTCGCAACATCGTTCGCCAGGCGAATGGTTGTTTCCGGCAGCATATTGGAATTTGTTCGGCCGGGAACATTGTATAAAATAAGTGGGAGAGGAGACGCTGCTGCCAGGTACTTATAATGTTCATATATACCGTTTTGCGAGGGCTTGTTATAGTATGGGCTTACAGATAAGATAGCATCAATGCCTTCAAAATCGGTTTTTTCAATCTGGCTGGCAAGTTCTTTTGTGTTGTTCCCGCCAATGCCAAGTACAAAAGGTACGCGTCCATCAATGGTTTCTCTGGCAATATTTACAACTTCCTGCTTTTCTTCTTTCGTGAGGGTAACAGATTCGCCTGTAGTTCCCATGATTACAAGGTATTCTACACCGCCGTAAATAAGCTTATTTATTATCTGCTCCAGCGCTTTTTCATCTATATTTTCATTTTCAAGAAACGGCGTAATAACGGCTACGCCTGTTCCGATAAATCTTTCATCTTTCATATTTATATTAATTTGTAAATCAATGTTCTATATATAGCTTTGCTGAAAAATACTTTAAGCCTTAGTTATTTTGATTTTGGCTTCAGTGGAAATATAAATCCGTTATTATCAAAACGTAGTTTCGCTTCCGGAATATCAAGTTTTGTCAGTTCCCTGATCTTTGTATAAGCCCTTTTTTGCGGATCATCCACTGGTCCGCCTTCACCTAACTGAATATATGATACTACCTGCGCTTTTAAAAAATTGCCCTGCTTATCAACATAAATATTAAAAAGCGGCGCATACCCGTTTTCTGCTTTCAGGCTGAAACGCGCGTAAGTACAGAAATTTCCCATACTGTAGGCAATAAACTTACCTTTATACAGATCTACTGCTCTTGGTACATGCGGACCGTGGCCTAAAACCATATCGGCTCCGGCATCTATCGCCAACCTGGCAAATTTGTAAACATTTCCCCTGTTTTCACCGTAAAACATTTCTTTTTTACGAGTAACGCGTTGATGCCCACGGCCTTCCGCACCGCCATGAAAAGTAACTATCAGCAATTCACATAAAGGCCTTAAACTGTCAACCAGTTGTACAACCCTGGCAGAATCATTAATATCTACCGTGCCGGTATTCGGAGCAAAGCCAAGCACGCCAATTTTTCTTCCTTTGCGCTCTACAATGCAGGCCGGCTTCACCAGCAAACCGCAGCTTTCCATATCATTTTCAGCTAAAATCCGCATGGTATTTTCACGACCAGTAAGGCCAAAATCACCACTGTGGTTATTCGCCAGGTTCAGCACATCAAAGCCTGCGTTTTTAAGTATTGTCGCACTTAACTCCGGCATTCTGAACAAGTAACAGATATTTGAATCTTTGCATTTCTTCGCTGTTCCGCCTGTATCCAGTATAGTTCCTTCCAGGTTTCCTAAAGTAAAATCTGCGTTAAGCAGGTAGTTTAAGGCCGGGTATAATAATGTATCGGGATTAGGATGAAGAAATTTTTCAGATGGAAAATTGGTACCGAGCATTAAATCTCCAACCGCGGCAATAAGAAATGTATCCGATAAGGAATCTTGCTGAGCCTGCCATATATTACCTTGCCGAAAAATGCCTTCGCCACCTTTTTTATATAGGTTACTGATGTGTGAAGCGCCAAGATCAATAACCTCAGATGCAATGCAGATACCGAGTAAAACTATTAAAACAAATAAAGTTCTAAAGCTCATTCTTCAGTTCAATTAAAAAACCACGCAATTTCTCCAATGTTCGCAAGGTGTTAAAATCCTTATTTTCTTCTACTTCTTTAACTCTGAAAAGCTTTTTCGCGCCTTCGAGGGTATGTCCCTGGACTTTAATCAAGAAATGCAGGTACTTTAGTTTTTCTATTTCCTTAGAAGTGAAAAGTCGGTTGCCGTTGCTGTTCTTTTTCGGTCGCAGCGATTTAAATTCTTTTTCCCAGTATCTTAATAATGATGCATTCACACCAAGCATTTCAGCAACCTCGCCAATGGAATAATACAGCTTATCAGGAAGCTTATTTCCTTTATTGTTTTCCATATATGGGTTTGGCTAAAAATGCTTTAGTGTAAAAACAGTGTTATGTATAATAATGAAAAACAATATTTTAATTGCGACTTCTGAAAAACCTTTGTGACACTTTCAGTTCCTTCGAACTGGCTTCGTACCTGTAAAATCCTTCACCGCTTTTCGCGCCTAAATAGCCGGCAGTAACCATATTTTTCAATAGCGGGCATGGTGCGTATTTCGGGTTTGCAAATCCATCATGCAGTACATTCATAATAAAAAGGCAAACATCAAGGCCAATAAAATCTGCCAGCTGTAAAGGGCCCATTGGGTGCGCCATACCAAGCTTCATTACCGTATCAATTTCCTCAACGCCAGCAACGCCTTCATATAAGCTGTAAATTGCTTCATTTATCATTGGCATCAGTATTCGGTTCGCTACAAAACCCGGGTAATCATTAACCTCAACCGGTATTTTACCTAACTCTTTAGAAAGCGCAAAAATGGTATCGGTTGTTTCGTGCGAAGTGGAGTAGCCGCGAATTACTTCAACAAGCTTCATCACCGGAACCGGATTCATAAAATGCATGCCTATCACTTTATCGGCACGTTTAGTTACTGAAGCAATTTTAGTTATTGATATTGATGATGTATTAGAAGCGAGGATGGTTCCTGGCTTGCAGATCGCATCGAGCTTCCTGAAGATATCTAATTTTAAAGTTTCATTTTCTGTAGCTGCTTCCACCACTAAATCAGCATCTTGCGCTGCTTCCTCTAAAGCTGTGCTTGTACGTATGTTGTTTAATGCAGATGTTTTCTGCTCTTCACTTATTGCGCCTTTGCTAAGCTGCCTGTCCAGGTTTTTTTCTATTGTAGCCATTGCTTTGGTTAGCGCAGCTTCATTAATATCTACAAGCTGCACATTGTAATTTCCCATCGCAAAAACGTGCGCAATTCCATTGCCCATTGTACCTGAGCCTATTACTACTATATTCTTCATGTAAATTTTTTTGCAAATATAGGCACTCCTGTTTTACAAAAGGGGAACTTTGTATTTTATGCATTGTATTTGCATATACGTAGTCCGAAAAATATGAGTTTTAAAATATATCCAACGGGTGGTGCAGCCAAGCTGGAACTAACCAAATTACAACAGTTTGTTTTTGATTATTGCGAAAGCGAGCTCGGGCAGCAATATGCGGTTAAAATGCAGGTAAGCAGCGATTTTGATTTTATACAAAAAGCGCTTTTACAAACCGATAACTTCAAATATATCCTGTCAGCAGGTGAAAATTTCCCAGCTGATAATTACCATAACCTGGAAGAAGCGCTGAATTACCTGGAGATTGAGAATTCGGTATTAAGCGAGCTCCAGTTTTTACAGATTCTGCAGTTTTTGCGAACGGTTGATGCCATTTATACTTTCTTTAAAAAACGTGAAGGCAAATATACAGCGCTTGAAGCCACACTTCGTAACTCGGTATTTAATGATAGTGTTTTAAAAGCAGTTAGCCGTGTGCTTTCAATTGATGGAAACATCAAACAAGGCATTTCTCCGGACCTCGACAGGATTAGGCGCGAGATTCAGCGAAAGGAAAATGAACTGCATAAAACTTTCCAGAAAATTGTGCAACAGGCTCAGCAAAACGGTTGGGTCGCATCTTCTGCTGAATCGTTAAAGAACGGCAGGCATGTGCTTGCCATGCACGCGGAGCATAAACGTAAAGTTAAAGGTATTGTGCACGATGAATCAGCAACGGGTAAAACTGTTTTCCTTGAACCGGAAGAAACCATCGAGATCAGCAATGACCTGTTTTCGTTACACCAGGAAGAAAGGCGAGAAATTTACAGGATCCTGAAAGCCTTATCGGATGAAATTCGACCAAATGTTTTTGAAATAAGATTTTACCAGCGTGCGGCAGGCTTACTGGATTATATACGTGCCAAGGCAAGGTTAGCTTTACAGCTCAGGGCGCAAATGCCGCAATTATCCCGTTCAGCCTCAATATGTTTAAGAAAAGCATATCATCCGCTATTACTGCTTCATAATATAAAAAACAATAAAGAAACCATACCTTTAAATATTGAACTTAACCAGGAAAAAAGAATACTCATCATCAGCGGCCCGAATGCTGGTGGTAAATCGGTTGCTTTAAAAACAATCGGCTTGTTGCAGATTATGCTGCAAAGCGGAATGCTGGTTCCGGTGCATGAAGATTCGGAAATGGGCGTTTTCAGCAAATTATTTGTTGAGCTTGGCGATGAGCAGAGTATAGAGAATGATCTGAGTACATACAGTTCACATCTTACGCACATAAAACATTTTACGGAACAGGCAGATATGCGTACGCTTTTCCTGATAGATGAGTTTGGTACAGGCACCGATCCGAAATTTGGCGGCGCTATAGCAGAAGCTGTTCTGGAAAAGCTTCTTGAGAAAAAATCAATAGGCATTGTAACAACACACTTTTCTAATTTAAAGTTACTGGCTTCGGGAAATCCAAGTATCCTGAATGGAAGCATGATCTTCGACCAGGAAAAACTTGCACCATTGTTTTTGCTGAAGGTTGGCGAGCCAGGCAGTTCGCATACTTTTGAAATCGCACAGAAAATTGGTTTACAGGATGATATAATTAAGAATGCGAAGGCTAAGGTTGATAAGAATTATGAGAATTTCGATGCCTTGCTGGCAACCATGGAAACAGAGAAGCACTGGCTCATCCTGAAACAAAAAAAGCTGGAAGAAGATCAGCAGTCATTAACGCAGCTAATTGAATCTTACACAAAACTGAAGGAAGATATTGAGCGCAATAAGAGCAAAATTTTGCTGGAGAACAAGCAGAAAGCGCTGGCTGAGAATGAAAAGCTCCATAAAAAGCTCGAAGACCTGATCTCTTCCGTACAGAAGGAAGATATAAGGAAAAACAAGGAAAAAGCAGCAGAAGCAAGACAGCAGATCCAGAAGAACCGTGAGAAATTAAAAACAGATATCGGGCAGCTTAAAGAGAAACAGGCTGTTAAAAAAGCACCGGCAGAAATCTCTGAAGGGATGTACGTAAGGATGACTGACGGAACTGAAACGGGCAGGGTAGAAGAATTGCGTAAAAATAAGGCGCTGGTAAGCTTCAAAACAATGAAAACACTTGTCAGCTTAAACGATCTTGAACCTGTACAGCTATCTGAAAATAAGAAGCTTAAGAAAATTACCGGTATCAATTATGCAGATGCGGCCAGCCAGTTCAGCCCCAAGATAGATGTAAGGGGAATGCGTTCCGAAGAAGCGCTGCACGAGGTAGAAGTACGATTAGATAAAGCGGTTTTGCTGAATTATCACAGTATTACAATATTACATGGCAAAGGAGATGGTATTCTGCGTAAAATGATAAGGCAGATGCTTAAGAAGTATGATATGGTTAAGGATGTGCGGAGTGAACATGCCGATTATGGCGGCGATGGAATTACAATTGTAGATTTAGAGTGACAGGAAATCTGTTTCTCCTTTTCCCTGTCTTACCAGTACAATC
The DNA here is from genome assembly GCA_036846145.1 of Bacteroidota bacterium. Classification (GTDB taxonomy): domain Bacteria; phylum Bacteroidota; class Bacteroidia; order CAILMK01; family CAILMK01; genus DAIUCM01. The sequence continues at coordinate 20,919 of DAIUCM010000029.1, read as the reverse complement.
TCCTCATTGCTGCAATCTATAACTGTTGATGGTTCCAGCTCGCCGTCACCGCCATCAATAACAATATCAACGTGCTTGCTGAACATTTCATAGATAAGTTCTGGATTTGTAAGGTTCTCTTCAAGCGTATCCAGATCGCGCAGTGAAGCAGTGAGAATAGGATTGCCTAAAAGCCTTACAATTTCGCGCGGAATATTATTATCCGGCACGCGAATGCCAATGGTTTTTTTCTTGTTCTTAAAGAGCTTCGGTACGCGGTGATTCGCTTTCAGGATGAATGTATAAGGCCCGGGAAGGCATTTTTTCATCATCTTGAATATGCGGTTATCGAATGGTACCGTATATTCCGACAGGTTGCTGAGATCGTGGCAGATTAGCGAGAGATTTGCTTCTTCGGGCTTTTTACCGATGAGCCTGCAGAGCTTATCCAGCGCCCTGGCGCTTTTCATATCGCAGCCTAAGGCGTATAAGGTATCTGTAGGATAAACAATAATGCCATCTTTCTGCAGAACTTCCACAGCAGATGAAATTTGCCTTTGCGAAGGATTATCGGGATGAATTCTTAATAACATAGCTAAAAATAAAATGGGTGAAAACACATGAAGCATTTTCACCCATTATAATATATGCAAAAAATGGATTATGCCTCCTGCTCGCTTACAATTTTCTGAACAAGGTTTGCAGCCTCGCTAAGTAAAACAGCTGAGTAAACTTTTAAGCCACTTTCATCAATTATCTTTTTGCCTTCTTCTGCATTTGTGCCTTGTAAACGTACTATAATTGGTACATTTACCTCACCCAGGTTTTTGTATGCTTCCACCACGCCTTGTGCAACACGATCGCAACGTACAATACCACCAAAAATGTTAATCAGGATCGCTTTTACATTTTCATCGCCCAGAATAATACGGAAACCAGCTTCCACGGTTTGCGCATTTGCTGTGCCACCAACATCAAGGAAGTTAGCCGGCTCGCCGCCCGCCAGTTTAATCATATCCATGGTTGCCATTGCGAGGCCTGCGCCGTTTACCATACAGCCAACATTACCATCAAGGCGAATATAATTAAGGTTATATTTCTTGGCTTCTATCTCCAGCTCGTCTTCTTCGTTCAGGTCACGCATTTCCTCAAAACCTTTGTGGCGGTCAATGGCGCTATCGTCAAGGTTTACTTTTGCGTCAACTGCAATAATTTTATCGTCAGATGTTTTCAGCACCGGGTTAATCTCGAACATAGATGCATCGGTACCAATGTAAGCATTGTACAGGCTTGTAACAAACCTGGTCATCTGTTTCATAGCTTCACCGCTTAAACCAAGGTTAAAGGCAATTTTCCTCGCCTGGAAACCTTGCAGACCTACCGCTGTGGAAACATATTCTTTGAAAATTTTCTCAGGTGTATGTTCCGCCACTTCTTCAATGTCCATACCGCCTTCGGTTGAGTAAATAATTACATTCTGGCCAGATGTACGGTCCATCAGGATACTCATGTAAAATTCTTTGGTTTCAGAAGGGCCAGGATAATAAACATCTTCTGCAATAAGCACTTTATGTACTTTTTTGCCTTGCGGACCGGTTTGCGGGGTAATAAGCTGCATACCGATAATTTTACCAGCAACATCTTTAACTTCATCAATTGATTTGGCAAGCTTTACACCGCCGCCTTTGCCACGGCCGCCGGCATGTATCTGCGCTTTTATAACAAACCACTTGGTGCCGGTTTTTTCAGCAAGCTTTTTAGCAGCTTCCGTCGCTTCTTCGGGTGTATTCGCTACTATACCTTCCTGTATAGCAACGCCATATTGTTTTAAAATTTCTTTCCCCTGATATTCGTGAATATTCATATTTATTTAATAGAAATTTATCTGCTTCAAAACTAAGGCAAATCTTGTTAAGCACAAAGAAAATACGCAAGCATATATACAATTCGTAAAAAATACTTTCATTCTCAATTTCTGTATCTTGCAAAACAGATTTCATTTAATTTGAGCAATGTCGCATATAAAGTATTGGTAATGAGAAATATAGTAATAACCGGCGGAACAGGTTTAATTGGTAAATACCTGGCGCGCACCTTTATAAAGCATGGTTTCAGCGTAACTATTTTAAGCCGTGCACATAAAAAAAGTAATATTACAAATTTACATTTTGCGCAATGGGATCCCGGAAATGCTGTAATTCCGCAAGAAGTTCTGAAAAACGCCTATGCTGTTGTAAACCTGGCTGGCAGAAATGTAGGTGATAAAAGATGGTCGGCTGATTTTAAAAAAGAAATTGTAGCATCGCGTGTAGAAAGTACAAATGCGCTTGTTAGCTTTTACAACAGTTACAATGGAAATAAACCTGCAGTATTTATAAACGCATCGGCCATTGGGTATTATGGATTTGATTCACAGAACCTGCATGTTGAGTCTGACCCGCCTGGGAAAGATTTTATGGCGGAAGTTTGCATAGCCTGGGAAAACGCGGCAAAAAAACTGGAAGCTGTGCCGCTTGTAATTTTCCGTATTGGAATTGTACTGGCAAAGGAAGGCGGAGCACTAACAGAGTTGCTAAGGCCGGTAAAGCTTGGTGCCGGCGCTGCTTTGGGAACGGGCAAGCAAATGTTTAGCTGGATTCACATTGATGACCTCTGCAATATGATTGTGTATGCAGTAAGCAACAAGCAGATGGCCGGCGTATTTAATGCAGTTGCGCCAGAACCGGTAACAAACGGTGAACTGATAAAAGCAATTGCCGGTAAGGCTGGTATGCCTGTAATTCTGCCTAATGTTCCTGGTTTTATGCTTAGGCTAATTTTAGGTGAATTTGCCGAAGCACTTACTGGCAGCAGTAATGTATCCTGCGAAAAAATAAAAAGCTCAGGATATATATTTAAATATCCTGAGCTTAAATATGCTTTAGACGATCTGTTAAATTAACTTGTTTGGCGTTAATTTAAGCAGTAACGGTAGATTTTGATCTTTCAGTTACAAGATACATGCTTCCGAAAAGCACAAGGTTAAATGCAAGGTCGCTTAGGAAAGTATTCCTGATAAATTCTAATCCTGCCGAATAGCAAAGTACAAGGCCTGCGAAATTGTGCGGGTACATGTTTGTTATGGCCCAAACACCAAAGTTGGAAACTACAAAAAACAGCGCTGTACCAATTACAGATAGGCCAAAAACCTTAACTGGCGTGCGGCTGCTGCGAAGCAGAAACCCTAAAGCCACCGTTAAAGCATAGGCCGCATAGTTAAAAACCATATCCGGATAAAAACCTGTTCCGGGCTTTGAAATTTCCATGATGGTATCGCTAATAAACAAACCCGTAAGTGGCAGAAAAACTGCAAACGACCTGTTGGTAATATAGGCGCCTGCAAAAAGGGCCAGGGCGCCGAAAGGAGCGAAGTTCGGAATATCTGTAAAGAAACGCACAGCAATTGACAGGATAATTAAAGCTGCTATACTTGCGTAAACAAAAATATTTTTATTGCGGTTAATTCTATTGATCATTTTTGGTGGCACGATTTTGTTGCAAATATAAATACAATCCCACGTATTTTAAAAAAAATCACAATTTCTTCCGTGATTTACTTCCTGCCGTCAAAATTTACAAGCAAATAAGCTGTTAACAAAATTATATTGGCTTAATCTAATACTTAAGCTAAATTGCTTATTCTGCTTAGTATTCAGGCTGTTATTGTTATTTATTAAAGCATTTTAAAAGTAGCGCCTCATCCGCAGCTTTTTATAATAGAATTGTAGCTGCTGGCTATATCAAATTCCTTTACGTTAACACGCATAACACCTCCACAATAAAAAATCATGAATTAACATAAGTAAAGCACATCTATTTACATAATTTAACAATGTAATTTACATAAATTAGGCAATGTAAATCCATAATTAAATACTTCTATTTACATTTGTAATAAGAATTAACACATATGGTATGAATGAGAGATTAATTAAATTAATGCAATACTTTGAATTATCGCCATCCCTATTTGCTGATGAAATTGGTGTGAAGAGGCCGGCCATAAGCCATATTATTAGCGGGCGTAATAAGCCTGGTGTAGATCTGTTGCAGAAGGTTTTAAAACGTTTCCCTGAGGTTTCAACTGATTGGCTTTTAATGGGAACCGGCTCAATGGTACATCATTCTAATAACAGCCATTCAGCCTCACAAGTACCTAGCGCTAAACCAGAAGATGAAAGCAGTTATGAGGATTTATTCAGCTACACAGAAAGGATAAATAAAAGAAAGGAAAATCAAGAAGCAAGAAACAGTAATATTGGCGAAATAAAGACTGAAGCTGTTGAAAAGTCATCAATTAAAAGAATAACGATTTATTTTACTGACGGATCTTTCAAAGATTTCATTGAAGATAATTAACATTTGTAAATTACTTATATTTAAAATAAAAAAGCGGCTAAGGATTTTTTTTCCGCAGCCGCTTCCTTGTTAAAATTTTAATATTATTGAATAGCGCAGGTTACTGTTACACCGTTGGTTGTTTCAGTTTTATTGCACTGAGATTCTGCATTCTTTTTTGTATCGTTAATTACAGTGTTGGTTTTAGTATTTGGAATTGGCTGTCCGTTAGAGTCTGTAGCCTGGCAGCTGCAGTTATATTCTTTTTTACAGGAAATTGCTGAAACGCTTAAAAGCAGCGCCATAAATACCGGAGCGATAATTCTTTTCATAAATATTATAATTGTTTGTTGATTTTCCGCCAACAAGTTAAAAATATTTTATTTATGCAACCAAATTTTACGATAATTATTTTAAAAATGGTATTATTTAAAAATTACCTGCCAGCGAAAAGCCCAGCGCCATTTAACAGAAAAATTTTCTACGCCCGATCGCTTAAGTAATTCTACAATATCCTTTTTGGTGAATGCACGCGCAACAGATAATGGCGCATCGTTTTTGATCAGCGGCGATTTTGCAAAACACTTAGTGATGTATTTGATGGAATAATAAGCAAAGGGATGCCGGTGAAGATCGTTTATAACAACACCTAAACGAACCTGGTTTTTAATTTGAGAGAATAGCTTGATGAGCTGCTCATCTGTAAAATGGTGCGTAAAAAGGCTTGCCGTAATTATATCGTATTGCCGGCCGGCGAATTCCTGGGAAAAAATATCCTGCTGCATATAGCTGATCTCCGGAAAATGCTTCGATTTTTCAGTTGCGTATTGTACAATAAATTCGTTCGCATCAATCCCGGTTATTTGTATTGCAATATTTTTATTTCGCGCCCATTTAGCCAGTACGCGCAAAGTATCGCCTCCACCGCAGCCCAGGTCCGCTAAAGCTATTGTTTTCTTTTCGCTATTTTCTTTCAGCAGTTTTTCTATGGCATGGGTAACCACACTGTAGCCGCCAAGCATGCGGTTAATTATTTCAAGCTCATCTAATGTTTTGGCCATATCATCGCCGCCCATTTCAAGCTCATCCATCATTTCGGCCTGGTAACTTCTTTTCTCAAACACCTTAATTAAAATTATAAATTGTGAATTTTAAATTGTGAATGGCTGGATTACTTCATTTTATTTGTAAATATGTTAAGCGAAATGACTTTTACTTTAACCTGCGTTCTCACTGTAACTGTTTACTGATCACTGGTAACTGATAAAAGCATGCTTTCCATGGTTAATCCCGGCCCGAAAGCGAAGCTCAGGATCTGCTCACCCGAAGCATTTTTGGGCAAACCTTTATATAGCGCTTCCAATACAAACAAAACGGTTGCGCTGCTCATGTTGCCGTATTTCTGCAGAATTTCATAAGAACAGGCAATATTTTCCGGCGATAAATTTAACTCTTCCTGGCAAACCTCAAGTATTTTTCTTCCGCCTGGATGAATCGCAAAATGCTTAATATCATTAAGCTGCATATCGAGTTTACGTAAAAGCTTAGCGGTTAAATTTTTTATGCCCGATTTTATAACCTGCGGCACGTAACTCGACAAGACCATTTCGAAGCCATGATCGCCAATTTTCCAGGCCATTTCCTTTGATGAATCCAAAGCCAGGTCGCAATGAAAAGCCTCGAGTTGGAGGTTAATTTTACCTGTTTGTGGCTGAGGTTCGATTATAACAGCGGCGGCGCCATCGGCAAAAAGCGCGTTGCTAACAAAATGGTCGCGCGTTTTATATTTCTGGAAATGTATGGTACATAATTCTATACAAAGCAGCAAAACTTTGGCCTGGGGATTTGATCGGCAGATTGCGCTGGCCGATTTTAAGCCGTTAAAAGCAGCGTAGCAACCCATAAACTGTATGCAGGTTCTCTCTACATTTGTTTGTAAACCAAGGCTTTGTATAAGCTCAATATCTAAACCAGGCGCGTACATGCCCGTGCAACTTACTACTATTAAATGCGTAATTTCATTTTTTGGCACGAAGCATTTTTCCAGGCAATTATATATGGCTTTTTCTGCCAGCGGAAGGGCTTGCTGGCGGTAAATTTCCATTCGTTTAGCTGTGGAAGGGAAAGGTTCAAGATCTTCAGAATCAGGAAAAAAGGTAAAATTTTGCAGGCTTGTAAAGTCTTGTAAAACAGTGTAGCGGTTTTGTATGCCGCTGGCTTCATATAGTGCATTCAGCATTTTACTTTCGCGCTCATTCAGCTTCAGTTGCCGCTGCATCCACTGCGCCGCCTGTGCCTGTTCAATTTTATGTTGGGGAACGGCGGTACCAATTGCCGTGATGAAACTTTGCATATTTTTGGTTCAACAAACTTAATCGTATTTTGCTGAAAATTTTTTAATAAAAATGATCTCCCGTTCTACCTGGCTTCACTTGCGCATCCCTTTTTCGCTTTATCTAATGCCGGTTTTCTGCTTCGCGGCTGCAACTGGTAATGAAACAGATTGGTGGCGCTTTTGCCTGGTTTTCATTATTATACATTTATTTTTATATCCTGCCAGTAATGGTTTTAATTCGTATTTCGATAAGGATGAAGGCAGTATTGGCGGCCTTGAAAATCCGCCGCCGGTAAAAAAAGAATTGTATAATGTTTCGCTGGGTTTTGATGCCATTGCACTGCTTTTGGGCTTAATTATAAGCCTGGAGTTTACCATTTTACTTTTTATTTACGGTTTGGTGAGCAAAGCCTACAGCCATCCATATATAAGACTGAAAAAAAATGCTTTGGCTGCCTGGCTTGCTGCCGGTATTTTCCAGGGAGCTTTTACTTATATTATGGTAAGAAATGGCTTGAATGATGTTTCTATAAATGAAATTTTTAATGAAGAAATACTTTTTCCGGCTTTGCTCGCTACATTCATGATATTCGGTTTTTACCCCATGACGCAGATCTACCAGCATGAGGAAGACAGCAAACGCGGAGATTTAACCATCAGTTACAAACTTGGTATTAAAGGAACATTTTATTTCAGTGCTTTCTGGTTTGCGCTTGCGGCTGCTGGTTTTGCTTTTTACTTTAACTGGTATGTTGTACCGTTAGACCTACTCACAATACCTAAAAATAATATTGGCTGCACAAGAACCTATTACGTTACTTTTTTTGTGCCTTTTATGATTTTTATGCTGCCATTATTCATCTATTTTATCCGCTGGTTTTTACGTGTGCGGAAAGATGAAAACGCTGCCGATTTTCATTCCACAATGATGCTGAACAGGATCGCTTCAGTAAGTTTGATATTGTTCTTCGCTTTGCTGGCTATATATAGGTTCTGGTAAAAATGCTTTGGCTTATATACCAAAAAGCATAAAATAATGTTTTAGAAGTAACCAACATCAAACCAAATGCAGAAACCGGCGCTCTTTATCCTGCTTATTTTATCTTCAACACAGTTTTCAATAGCACAGCAAAAACAGTATATTTTCGAGAAAATTATTTTACAGCATTGGGAAAACAGTTTCTTTGTTAATCCTGCCGCCATCGGCACCGAGAATAAAAGGAAAATAAACCTTGCGGGTACCGCTATGAGCAGGCCAATACATGGAAACGCAACATTAAGTTACGAACACTTAACTAAATCCAGGATCAATAATTTTGCCTTTTCGGTATCGCATTATTCAATTGACGACTGGCCACAGCAGTACACTTTTAGCAGCTCATACAGCAGAACCAAGGCATTGCATTTTGCAGAATTTCGATTCGGCGTGCAGCTCAATTATAACTATATAAATAATATGCATGGTTTCGGGCCTGAATATTATACAAGGCAACAATTTGCAGATTCGCGCTTGTCTGCTGAGGCAGGTATTTATCTTGAAAATGCTAAATATTTTGCTGGAATTTCTATTAAAAATTTACCCGAATTAAGTGTAGGTAATGAACATTTAAATGTTAAGAATGAAACGATTTTGAATTTTCATGGCGGTTATAACCTCCCGGTCAGCCAAAGTTTTGTTTTAAAGCCCGCTGCGCTTATGCAGTTTGGCTTAAATGGTATCCAAAGAAATTTCCATATAAATAATAGCCTGGTTTACAAAGAAAAACTAACTGCAGGAATTTCATTTCAACACGAAGATTTCAGCAACGTGAATGGAAACTTTACGCCGGAATTGAACATGGCAGGTTGCAACGCCGGTATAAAACTATTTAATAAATGGCGTTTAAATGCTGCTGCTATGTTCAGGCTTAATAAAGTGAATGGCGAAAACAGCTTGAATACATTAGAGTTGGCAACTGCATATTTATTTTGATGATACGCTGTTGTTTAATGTCTATATTTTAGAATATTACAAAGGCCGGAGCTTCAATAATATTCTGACTTACCAAAACAAGAACCACGAAAAATTTCCACTTTATACTATTATACTATAAATTGAGTTATATAATGTAACCAAACCAAAAAACCAATGCGCATAATCATTACTATAAGCATTTTATTATTGTCAATCCCGGCTTTTTCGCAACGATATACCGGAACAACAGATGGTTTCCTCATACAATTCTGGCAAAATAAAATGTTTTACAACGCTGCAGCTACAGGTTATGAAAAGAAAAAGATTATTGGTGCAAGCGGTGCGTTTATCGGATCTAAAGATCATGAACATGAAAACTACAGGAATGCCTTAATTTATTATGAACAGCCATTTAAGCAGGGCCGAAGCAGTTTTGGTGTTTACAGTAATTATCACCAGACCGTATATCATACGAAACTTTCAGGAGCAGCTTCTTACAGCTATGCCATACCTTTTGGAAATGAAAGATTTTTGCGACTGGGATTACAGGCAGGTCTTAGAACTGTAGATTATAGTGATCAATAGACAACCTGGGGAAGAAACAAAGCCCGGATTAAAGATGAGAAGCCATATGTTAACAGCGGCTTGTTTTATAATACCAGGAATTTTTATACTGGTGTTGCAATCAAATCGCTATATGGGCCAGATTTTTCTTCCAGGCAAGCAGACGGAATAACTGTAAAATTTAATCAAAGGAAAGAGGCCAATTTTATGGTGGGAAATACATTTTTTTCAGAAAAGACTTTCCAATGAAAACCGAGTGCAATGAGCATTATAGTTTTAGCACGAAATCCTTACGCCTTATTTCAGGTTAATAACACAGTTTCGTATAAAGATAAATATTCACTCGGCGCGTCTTTTTTTATAGAACGGATTAAATCTTTGTCCTTAAATGCAGGCGTTAAACTGGCTGATAGATTTGAATTAATGGCAAATTATGAAATCCCGGCAAGACCAAAGGCTGGATATTCTCATAGCCCAAAACATTATGCTGAATTATCTACAAGGTTTACTTTTTGATATTTTTCCATATATTAGATTGCTCAAAAATGCCTCGGTTTATGAGCGTTAAGAAATTAAAAATTTTAAAAGAAAAAATATCTACATGCGTTTGATAATAATTTTATTACTGGTTATAAGCTTTTCTCCATTACAAGCGCAAATTAATGATTATAAGGCTTTTAATTTCAATATTCTAACAGGCTTGCTCATGCAGCATGGCGATAATAAATTCTGGTATAATCCGGCAGCCATTGGAGAAAACGAGTACAAGACAATTACATTTGCTGTTAGCCCAAACAGCACTACTAATTCTTACGCATCAACCTTAACTTATGAGCTTCCATCTCAAAGTAATAAAAGTGCTTTTGCTTTACAGCTAAATAATTACAGAGCTGGTGTTTACAGGCCGGTTCAATTGCGTTCGCATGTTAAATATACTATAGATTCATCTATTTACGATACAATTTTTATAGATAATACCAATTTAGCAGAAGCAGCGGTTTTATACAGCAAAACATTTTTTATTGACGATGCAAGCAAATCAGTTTCGGCGGGCAGCTTATGTTCAGGCAATTCAGGTTCATACCATTGCAGCCGGAAAATAATCAGGAAAGAATTTATAATATAGGAAATAATATTTATAAGCCTGATTTACATATTGGATTACAATACAGCCGCAAGAAGTTTTACGCCGGATTTTCTTTGAGAAATTTGTTTTCACCATCATATTCAGTACTTGATCTGGAACGGCGAAACAGCGGAGTGTACATGCTAAATTATTTTAGCGCCAGCCAAAATTTAACCGGCTTTTTTACTGCCGGTTATACTAGTAAAATAAATACTAATTTTGATTTACAAAGCAGCCTTTTAATTATTACTGATGAAAGAAATACATTAGGAATTAATTTCGACCTTAATAACACATTGGTTTATAAGGATAAAGCAAAGGTTGGGATTTCTTTCAGAGATCCAAGTATTTACAACGATACCATGGCCAACAAATATGCAAGCAGGAAAGATATACCGGATAAACATTCCATGCATTTCACAAATTTCGCGGTAAATGCAGCATATGAATTTAAAAAGGCTAATGTTGGATTTGCATTTAATTTCCAGGATTATACCAAAATGAATTTAAGCGATGAAACAGGCTGGAAAATGAATGCGATGGAAGTATTTATGAAAATAAGAATTTAAGTTTTACATATATGCCATGGTTGAAAAATGCTTTAAAACGGCTTGCCATGCGTTTGTTTCATGATGAAATTCAGCAACGGTCTCGAATTTTTGCAGGCAGCAACAGCTAATTCAGATAAAAACGGTTTCCCGAATAATAACTGAACCTGCATGCCGATCCATAATCTTTGCGCAAACAGCCTGTTCCATTTTACAGTATAATTTTGTTCTAATATTTTACGGTTCCTATGGTTATTAAAATAATCGATCACTTCATCCGATGCTATTTTTGCAGCATGAATCGCCATGGCCATACCGTTGCCGCAAAGTGGCGCAATCATCCCTGCAGCATCGCCGCTCATTAAAATATGGTTGTTAACCGGCTCTTTTTTCTCAAAGCTGATCTCATTTATTACTTCCGGTTTATCATATAAAAACTCAGATTGCTGATATAATTCTTTAAGTAAAGGATTTTGATAAAGCACTTGCTGCTCCATTTTTTCTATACTACCGTGATCTTTAAGATTTTGGCGCGTGGTTAAATAACACAAACATAGTTTTTCATCTTCAATGGCATTAACACCGCAATAGCCATCCTTAAAATTGTAAAGCGCAATGGAATTCTTATTAAAATTCTGGTTCCTGATATGATACTTTACGCCAATATACGGCGAGCGCTTCTGCATAAATGGCCGTTGCAGCTCACGATCGAGGTTAGATCTTTTCCCGAACGCTCCAATTACAATTTTACTACGGAGAATATTTCCATCTGAAATTTTCAAACTGAACAGATCGTTTTGAAAATCAACATCGTTCACCTTACTGCCCAATAATAAACCCGAACCATTTTTCAGCGCCTGCTTATATAGGAAATCGTCGAAAACATACCGGCTGATGCCGAATCCGCCCAGCTCCAAATCCGCTTCTACAGTTTTCCCTTTGGGTGAGCTGATCAATAACCTCGAAATATTTGTCGGTTGAAATTCAGCCGGGAAAAGCTTGTTTTTCTGAAGGAATTCCAGTGTTTCATTACTTACATATTCGCCGCAAACTTTATGGAAAGGATAAGTTTTTTTTTCGATGAGTATAACATCAAGGCCGGCTTTTGCAAGTAAATTTGCGCTTACCAGCCCGGCCAGCCCGCCGCCAATAATGGCAACATCTTTCGGTACATTATTTTCCATATATGTAAGTTGCCAGAAATACCTTTTGCGCTGTAAAAAGTTTAAAATTATTTTTTCCAATCGCTGTAAAAGCCGGCAACCTTTGGCCGCCTGTCATGTTGAAATATATCGTAAATCAAACAAACCAAATTTAAATAAAATAAACCTTTATGCGCAGAATTACAACCCAGATGCATGGCGTGGCCGATTATGTAACAAGTGTTTCCCTTATAACGGCGCCTATGCTCATTGCCGATAATAAACGAGGAATAGAAACTACCTTGCCCATGATGCTTGGTGCAGGTACATTGGTTAGCAGCCTATTAACAGATTACGAACTTGGAGCCGCCAAAGTAATAAAAATGCCTGTACACCTTGGAATTGATATTGCCAGCGGATTGCTTTTAGCAGCATCGCCATGGATATTTGGTTTCAATAAAAAAGTATGGGTGCCGCATGTGGCAATTGGTTTAATGGAAATTGCCATTGCGCTTACAACAGAAACCGAACCTTACCAGGATACTTATATTGATGAAGAAGATTTGATGGATGAAATGGACGACCTGAGCATTGAGTTTGATGAGCTTGTAGATGAGCTTGAAGGATAAAAAATCTCTAAATAAAAATAAAAACCGCCTGTAACAGATTTACTGGCGGTTTTTTTTATGTTATAAATGGATATTGATTAATGCCCGAAGAATCCGCCGCGGTTCTGCGATGAATTTCCGTGATTCCTCTTCCAGCGGTTTTGGCCTTCATGCTGGTTTGTATTGTTATTTTCTGGCCAGGATTGCGGATGCTGGTTATGAAATGAGTTTCCACGGTCGAATCCGAAATCGCGGTTGTAGCCGCTGCGAAGGTGCTCATCATTTCTGTGTCCGCCACTGAAACCGCCTTCATCATCGGCAAACATTGGGTTGTAGTTCCTGTTGTGATGGTTGTAAGTTTCGCCATGATTTGAACTGCCTGACTGGTTCATATATGGGTTGTGCGCATGGCTGCCGCCCATATTGTTCCTGCGCTGAACATCGTCGGCCCAGTTACGCAGTTGTTGCCAGTCGCGCTCTATATTTCTTCCGCGCTGTTCCATTTTCATATCTTCTTCCCAGCTGTAGGGCTGCTGGTTACGAAAACGCTCGCTATGGTAATTTGAGTACACATCATTATGCTGATGCATATCGGTGTACGGATTTCTGAATCTGTCTCTGTCGTGTGGAGTGTTTAGTGAACTGTTTTGGTTAAAATCGGAATTACGGTTCGTTACACGATCTTCTCTGTGAATATTGTCTTCGCGGTTTTCATCTGAGAAATGTTGGTTCCACTGTTGCATAGGTTAATTTTTATTTTATTGGATTAAAATGGATTTAAATTTTAACACAAAAGCCTTATATAAGTTTTTTAACAGCCGTAAATGTATCATTGTCTTAAAGGTTAACATTATTTCTTGATGATTCATTGAAGCATGTAAAAGCCTAAATAATGACAACTTTTTTAATTAGGCATAAAGTATTTTCCGAATTCTTCATATATGTAAAAAATTAATTCCGAAACTTAATAAAAGGCAATTCCGGAAAATAAATCGAAAGTATTGCCTATTATTGTGTAAGCTTATTTAAGCAAATATGCAACGCCTGCTTAAACTTACTACGGGTAAATACATCGGTGCAAAAAGTATCACTGGTATATTGATGCTAATAGCGCTCGGCATTGTTCTTGTTCTTACACACCATTACATTTCAGTTTCCGCCATTATTGCATTTATTAAAAAATTCCAGGCAGAACTAATGCTTGTGTATTTTATTGTTTCTATGGTTCGGGGCTGGTTTCTTATGCCGAGTACGCCGTTTATTTTAGCCGGTGTTCTGCTTTTTCCGCATCAGCCCTTTGCCGTGCTGGGAATTTCTATGCTGGGCATTTTATTTTCGGCGGCAAGCATTTATTATTTATCCGACTGGCTGGGAATCGGCAAGGTTCTCACCCGAAAATACGAATCCAAGATAGAGGCCATGAAACGCAGGATCAATAGCAAAAAAGGCATGCTTTTCGTAACTGGCTGGTCGTTTTTTCCGCTCGTACCAACCGATCTTATTTGCTTCGCTGCCGGTGCTGTTCGAATGAATATTCTGCGCTTTCTACTTGCAGTATGCATAGGGGAGTTGCCAATTGTGGCTTTCTATGTTTTCGCTGGAGATTTCGCCGTGCTTAATTTTCTGTAAGCAGCTTATCTTCTTTATTTTTCACTAACAAAGCATTTTAAACATGAACCTTATATGCGAAAAAAATATTTTAATGATAAATTAGTTTATAACATAAACTAATTTATATTTGCATCAAAAAATAATTTGATTATGAGAAACGTATTACTATTTACAATTTGCTTTTTGATATCAGCACTTGCCAAAGCGCAGGTTGTGCTCGATAGAATTGAAGACTTTGAGGTTGGAGATTCTATGAAATTCCATGAACTACAAGCTGATAATTTACAGGCCGGGGAAGCCGGTGCCGGCAGGGTTTGGGATTTTTCGAAAATTAGCTACCAGGGCAATTCAACACAAACCATTATTTCGCCAGCCTGGAGCAAATTCTCTAAACAGATACCAAATGCCAATATGGTAGAAAGAACCAGTAAAGGAACCTATGTTTTTATGTATAAGAGCGGCGATACCAACCACATAACCGGTTTTGTAGATAGCCTGCAAAACCTGGTAATAAAATACTCCAAACCTTATTCGTTTATTAATCGCCCATTTACATATGGCGATAGTCTTGTTGCCAGCTACGCACGATCTTATATTGTTAACGCAGTCCAGGTAAATGGTACAGGTTATTCCCGCACTTATGCCGATGGTTACGGAACCTTACATTTGCCTTCTGGTACTTATTATGATGTTATACGTGTAAAATTCGAGCAGTTTTCATATGATGTTATGCCAATGGGCGATACGCAGTTTGTTTATACCGTTTCGTATGCCTGGTTCGATCAGAATCTTAAATCTGCCTTAATGAAAATTGATTCCATTAGTATTGAAAGCAAATTCTTTTCCCACCAGTTTAAGGAAGGTATTGTATTGCAGCAGGAATATTCAGTTGGAATTAAAGAAAATAAAAAATCAAATTCAACTGATATTGATGTTTACGTAACACAGTCAGGAAAAGTTTTTCTAAAAGTCAATAATTCAACTCAAATCAAAGCCGAGGTTTTTTCAATTACCGGTCAATTGCTTCAGTCGAATATAATTGATGTAGGCGGTAATCATTTACAGCCGGTTTCATTTACTCAAAACACTAAAAAGCATAGTTTTGTATTGGTAAGAGTAAGTAAAGGAAGGTCGTCAAAAACAATAAAAGTTTTCAATCCATAATTTATTAAAGCATGTATTCCAAACAAAAACAGGACCTTGACCTGATACAGGAAATGATATTAACCGCCCGGCGTGAAGTAAATGAAAACGGCTTCATGTTTATGCTCTGGGGCTGGTTGGTTTTCGTGGCAGCGCTCGGTAACTTCCTGCTGCTAATGATTAACTACGAACATAGTTATGTACCATGGGTGCTGATGCCCGTAGGTGGCATTATAACTGCGATCTATGTTACCCGGCAGAAAAAACAAACACATGTAAAAACGCATATAGACCGTGTAATGGGTCATTTATGGCTGGCTTGCTGCGTGGTAATGGCCATTGTAATGCTGGCTGCAGATAGAATGGAAGCTGTGTTCTTGCCCTGTATGATGCTTATATATGGCATTGGTACTTATGTAACCGGCGGCGCGCTTAAGTTTAAGCCTTTGCGGTATGGAGGAATAGCCTGCTGGTTGCTGGCCGCTGCCGCTTTCTTCAGCCCGTACAGTATGCAATTGCTGCTGATTGCTGCGGCCATATTGTTTTCATATATAATTCCGGGACATATACTCAGAAAAAACTACAACCATGTTTAACGAATTAGATCCGCTGCTGCTCTCCCAGCTAAGGCTTGCCATAATGTCGCTGCTTATAAGCGTGGAAGAAGCGGAGTTTACCTTTCTGCGGGAAAAAACAGGCAGCACCGCCGGTAACCTCAGCGTACAGATAGAAAAGCTGAAAAAAGCGGAATATATATCCGTTGAAAAAACCTACCGTAACAATTATCCTTTAACTATTTGCAAAATAACTCCCAAAGGTATTGATGCTTTTGAACAGTATGTAAGAAACCTCAATCAATATATTCAGCCCAAAAAACAGGCAGGTTGAAAATAATTTACAGGAACAAAAAAAGATTTAAAAGCCGGAACTCCAACTCTGGCTTTTACATATATCAATATTGCAAAAAATGCTTTGAACCAGTTTTTTGTCTTATTGGTTGAATTGTCATGTCCGGCGACAGATATTTTATCCGCGAGCAAAACAGCACTTATTTCCTGACTTTTACAGTTGTCAGTTGGCTGGATGTTTTTACCAGGATTGATTATAAGGAAATCATCACTTCTTCCATGAATTATTGCGTTGCGGAGAAAGGTTGGGAGATTTATGGCTGGGTTTTGATGACGAACCATTTACATCTTGTTTGTCGTGCGCGCGAACCGTTTCGGTTATCGGATATTATTCGTGATTTCAAGAAATTTACCTCGAAGAAAATAGTAGAGACTGTACGTGATATTCAAGAAAGCCGCAAAGAGTTTTTACTTGATAAATTTGAGTTTGAAGCAAGAAGAACGCGCCGCGCGGAATATTATAAATTCTGGAAAGACGATAATCACGCGATTTTGATGGATGGCAATATTAATGTGATGCAAAAGGTCAATTATATTCACGAAAATCCGGTACGCGCTGGCATTGTAAATGAACCGGAACATTATATTTATAGCAGCGCGATTGATTATGCCGGTGGAAAAGGATTGGTAAAAGTTGTTGTTTTGTGATTTTTTTGACTTGCGTTGAAAACGCATTTCCCGCGTATCCTCGTTATAAACGAGGAAGATGAAACATTGCGTTTATTGTCCTCGTTTATAACGAGGATAATTGAGGCTGGCGTTTGTAACGCCGCCCAATAAAACACAAAAGCCGAAGTTAAAAACCCCAGCTTTCCATATATCATAATTATAAAAAATGCTTTAGTTTAAAGAAGCCAAATTCTCTTCCAGTAACTTGATCTTCGTTTCAGCATCAGAGAGTTTTTGTTGTTCTTTCTCTAATATATCAGGCCTTGCATTTTGTACGAATCGCTCGTTGCTAAGTTTGGCTTTTACCGCTTTCAAAAATCCAACTGTATATTCCAGCTCTTTCTGCAGTTTTTCGCGCTCCGCTTCCACATCAATTTCCTGGCTTTGCGGAATATAGAATTCATCTGTTTTTATAGTAAAAGACTTGGATCCGGGAACACGTTCTTTCGTAAACTCAAACGATTCCACATTTGCTAGTTTTACGATAATCGGGCGCCAGGTTTCATATAATAAAACATCGTTAGAGCGAATATAAAGCTCTATTGGTGTTTTAGGACTCATGCCTTGCTCGCTGCGGTGATAGCGGATCTGGCTAACCAGTTCTATGATTTTATCTACGCTTGCAAGTAATTGCAAATCAGCTTTTCCCTGTGCCGGATATTGGGCAACCGTACAGAAATCATCGCCTTCGCGTTGTTTTAAAGTATGCCAAATTTCTTCGCTTACGAAAGGCATAAACGGATGGATCATTTTCAGCAAGCTTTCGAAAAGCGCAACTGTACTTTCGTAAGTTTCGCGGTCGATTTTCTGCTCGCCGTGCGGTTTGATCATCTCAAGATAATCGGAACAGAAATTATCCCAGATCAGCTTGTAAATGGTGTTCAATGCTTCGCTGAGGCGGAATTCCTCGAAATAATCATCTACTTCATGCAAAACCTGCAGCAAACGGTTCCTAAACCATTTTACAGGGCGCTCATATATGTAATTTTTTTCACCTGTAGAAAATCCATTCGCTTCCCAGCTTTTGATGAGTCGCATGGCGTTCCACATCTTGTTGGCGAAATTCCGGCCTTGCTCGCAAAGCTTTTCATCGAACAGCAAATCGTTACCGGCAGGCGAGGAGATGAGCACGCCGAAGCGAACCGCATCCGCACCAAAATTCTCTATAAGTGCAAGCAAATCAGGTGAATTGCCCAATTGCTTGCTCATTTTACGGCCTTGTTTATCGCGAACCATTCCTGTGAAATATACCTCGTGGAAAGGTTCTTCCTCGCGATATTCGTAGCCCGCCATGATCATACGCGCGATCCAGAAAAATATAATATCGTGT
Source organism: Bacteroidota bacterium (assembly GCA_036846145.1). Classification (GTDB taxonomy): domain Bacteria; phylum Bacteroidota; class Bacteroidia; order CAILMK01; family CAILMK01; genus DAIUCM01. The sequence goes on along the minus strand of DAIUCM010000029.1, from coordinate 2,625 downwards.
CCGGAAACCAGTACGTTTGTCGGGTAATAATAATTTATCTCTTCGTTGTTCGGCTCCAGGATTCCATTGAAAACCGCCATCGGCCAAAGCCATGAAGAAAACCATGTATCCAATACATCATTTTCCTGGCGAAGATCGTGTGCTGTTAAATCCTGGTTACCTGATTTTTCTTTGGCTAATTGTAAAGCATCTTCAACTGTTTCTGCCACTACAAATTCGCCATTTGGCAGGTAATAAGCCGGAATTCGCTGTCCCCACCAAAGCTGTCGGCTGATGCACCATTCACGGATATTTTCCATCCAATGGCGGTACACATTTTTGAACTTCGCCGGATATAATTCTACATCATCAATGCTAACTGCCTCAATAGCAGGGCGCGCCATTTCTTCCATGTCGCAAAACCACTGCTGGCTTAAGCGCGGTTCCACAACGGCATCTGTACGCTCGCTGTAACCAACATTGTTCTGTATCTCTTCAACTTTTACAATATCGCCGGCTTCTTCGATGGCTGCAACAACCAGTTTTCTTGCTTTAAATCTATCTTCGCCAACAAACATCTGCGCAGCCGCATTTAGCTTGCCTTCTTCGGTGAAAATATCAATAATTGGCAGGTTGTGTGTTTTGCCTAATTCGTAGTCGTTTTTATCGTGCGCAGGTGTTACTTTCAAAGCGCCGGTACCGAATTCCATTTCCACGTATTCATCTGCAATTATTGGAACTGCTCGATTTACCAGCGGTACAATTGCCTGTTTACCAACAAGATGCTTATATCGCTCATCGTTCGGGTGAACGCATATAGCAGTATCGCCCAAAATGGTTTCAGGTCTTGTTGTGGCAATAGTTATATATTCGTCGCTATCGGCAATTTTGTACCTTACATAATACAATTTGCTGCGAACTTCCTTGAAATTTACTTCTTCATCGCTCAAAGCCGTTTTTGCCTGCGGATCCCAGTTGATCATCTGCGTACCGCGGTAAATAAGGCCTTTGTTATAGAGATCTACAAATACTTTTATTACGGATTTGTAGTAATTATCGTCCATGGTGAAAGTAGTGCGGTCCCAATCACAGCTCGCACCTAACTTCTTAAGCTGCTGCAAGATTATTCCGCCATATTTCTCTTTCCAGTCCCAGGCATGTTTCAGGAATTCCTCTCGGGAAATTGCGTTTTTGTCTATTCCCTGTTCCTTCAGCATGGCAACCACTTTGGCTTCGGTAGCAATACTGGCATGATCTGTACCCGGAACCCAGCAGGCATTTTTTCCCTGCATGCGCGCCATACGAATGAGCACATCCTGGATGGTATTGTTGAGGGCGTGACCCATGTGCAATACGCCGGTAACATTTGGGGGAGGAATTACTATGGTGAAGGGCTCGCGCGCATCGGGCTTCGAGCTAAAAAAACCATGATTCAGCCATTGTGAGTACCATTTTTCCTCAACAGCCGAGGGATCATAGGTTTTGGGTATTTCCATCTCTTATTTATGTCAGATAAAAATGTTCATAAAAAAAATATGCTGCAAAATTAGGATTAATTAGCCAATTAGCCAATAGGATAATGTGCCAATTTTGATTTGAAAATTTGAAAGAAAAACCCCTCCTAAATCCTGCCCCCAAGGGGAGGACTTTTCGTGCAACCATTATTGTGAGAGCGAGCTTCGAAAAATAGATTTTTTGAATATCTGCCACTGAAAAAATTGAATATTTTGAAATTTAAGTTGAATTTGGGTCGGAGCGCCAAAGTTACTCTCCACAGGGGAGGATTAAGGGTAGGGCAAAGCATTTTTTAATAAGTGATATATGGATTTTAATTTAAAGCTTTATTTGTGGTAAATATTGATGATGGAAATTAAAGCAAAACATAACCCAGATGTGTATTTACAGAAATGCGAGAAAGTCTGGAAAATTATAGCTCAGAAAAATGAACGGAATGAAAGGCAATGGTGGATATTTATAAGCGTAATTGCTGTTTCCAGCATTTTCATTATTGTTAAGGGAAGCGGGTTTGGATATGTAACGGCTACAGTAAGTGTTTTTGGTATGTTTTATATGTTGAATTATAGAAGAAGAATGCTCAACGCCAGGAAAAAGTATATGTTGGAAGCTAACAAAATTTCAAAATCATTCACAGAAAATATTGGACTTTTAACATGGAGGTTTAGCGAAAACGACTTTATTTACGAAGATTTTCAAATGACATTAAAATTAAACTGGGCTCTTTTTTCTAACTTCGAAATAATTAATGATATTTTATTTCTATTGCAATGTAAAGATATACAATCTTCGATTACAATTGCGAAGGAAGAAGTTGGCGAAGAAAATTTCCTAAAAATTGTAATGCTCGTAAAAGATAAAATTAATTAAATAATTTAGCTTTCCATTTTTTAAAACAATATCTTTCCATATCTCAAATCTTCAAAAAATGCTTTGCGGCTTTGCTTCTTTGCGTCTTTGCGGGAAAGGGAAATAAAAAAGCCCGCATTCCTTTCAGAAACGCAAGTTTTCCATATCACATTTCATCAAAAAATGCTTTAGGATAAAATTTCTTTTACGCATGCAAAATTCCTTAAAAAATTCAATATTTCACCTAAATTGCATTTAATTTTTAAAACTAAACATCTAATT
>DAIUCM010000028.1:0-31458 GCA_036846145.1 Bacteroidota bacterium | reverse complement strand
GAAACTGGCATTTTCTCGCCGCTTTTTTAATTCTACTTAATGTTTAAACCAGTTCTTTATTTGAACTGAAGTATTTTCTGGCAGAAGTACATATGGAGTAGTTAATGTATTTTCAGCCAAAACATATTGCTTAAATACAAAAAACGTGCAAAATTTATATTGTAATTTTATTAATGGCTGTTTTTTATTTATATATTTGGAAATCAACTTCAAGCCTTATTTAGCCGCAATGAAAAAATGTATATTCATATGCTTATTGATTTCTGCATATACCATCTGCCCGAAAAATACTTCGGCTCAGTATAAATCTGTATTTGGCGAAACTTCTACCAGCTGGAGCGAAGTAAGTTGCTGGAGATATGTAGATGGCGGAAATATCAGCGATTCTTTTCATGTTGCCGGCGATACTATGATCGGGAACAGCGCATACCGGAAAGTGATACGGACTGACTTTAAAGGTAAAAACTATGCGGAAAATTTCATGAGGGAAGATACAGCTACAGGAAAAGTATGGTTCAGAACTTTTAGCACACAAAATAAAAGCGAAATTCTGCTGATGGATATGAGCTTACAAGTCGGCGATAGTTTCCCTTTGTATGAATATGATGGAAGTATAAGCGGATATATGACTGCAGATTCTGTTTATTATATAAATGGAATGAAGAATATCCGTTTCGATGAGCTGAGTGAATGCAGTGATGGATATAAAGTTTCTCAAAAAATTACATTCATAGAGGGTATTGGTTCCACCGCCGGAACCAAGTACAACAGAGGTCGAAATAATTTATTATGCTATTTTAAAGATGGCTTTAAAGAATTTACCAGCGCGTATTTTTCCGGCGTTTGTAAAATATTTATAGTGGGAATAGAGGATAGATTTAATGCTTTCAACTACCTAAAACTCTATCCAAATCCAACCTCCGGCAGCGGAATGATCAGTTTTCAGAACGAGAAAAATAATTGTGTAACGCTGGATATTTATGATTTGAACGGTAAACGAATCTTTCAAAACAGCACTAAAACTACATATATCACTTTCGATATAAATGCTTTTGATAATGGTGTTTATATTTATAAGCTGATGAACGAGAAAGGTGAATTTTTATCTGGCAGAATTTTGAAGCAATAGCAACAAAAGCGAGCGTAAAATTGCTAATAAAGCATGTTTACTATTGGCCATTCTACAAGGAGTTTCGAGGAATTTACGGCGCTGCTACTGGAAAATAATGTTCAGCTTTTGGCAGATGTGCGCAGGTTTCCCGGTTCCAGGAAATACCCGCATTTTGGTAAAGATGCATTGGCGCAGGATTTACCTTTAAAAGGTATTAGTTACCAGCATTTTCCTGAGCTTGGCGGTCGCAGGCAGCCGGTAAAAAATTCTATAAATACAGCCTGGCGAAATACTGCTTTCCGCGGATACGCAGATTACATGCAGACCGATGAATTTACAGAAGCCATTCAAAAATTAATCACCACTGCCGATGAATCCAAAACAGCCATTATGTGCAGCGAAGCCGTTTGGTGGCGCTGCCATCGCTCACTTATATCAGATTACCTGAAAGCCAGCGGAACAGAAGTTTATCACATAATGGCACCCGGTAAAGTTCAGCTGCATCCTTACACTTCCGCCGCTAAAATAGTTGACGGGAAGTTGAGCTATTTAGCTGATAATGAGCTATTTTAAAGTTTAATTCAGCTATTGCTGTTTCAAGTCTTTAGCGTAGCGGGACTTGGAACTGTTAATAAAAGAAAGTCTTTCGACTTTTGTAAAATGGAAAGTCGAAAGACTTTCTTTTATTGGAATATCACAAGAGCCACTGCGCTAAACTCTTGCGATAGCGCCATATTTTACCCGTTAATAATCAATACTGCAACAAAAACGCCCTAACTTCATTTTGTTTTCTCATATAAATTTTGAATTTAACAAATGCAGTTTGCAATAACAGCTTCCGTAATGCTGCTGGCTTTTTTAAGCGTTGTGGCGTACGAAGCATCCGGAGAAACTTTCGGTTTACAATGGTTGATTTTACAACTTCTTGCGCTTGCGGCGGCTTACTGGGCATTCCGTAAGCTGGCCAGTAATTACTTTATGCGGCAGAAACTAAAACGCGCCGATTTTCCTGAAGAATGGAGAAATATTTTAACCAGTCATGTAGATTTTTATAATGCGCTGGATGAAAACCAGAAACAACAGTTCGAGTATGAGATACAGTGCTTTATAGCTGAAAAACGAATCACCGGCATAAAAACGCAGGTAGAAGAAACAGACAAAGTACTGATTGCCGCAAGCGCTGTAATTCCTATTTTTGGTTTCCCCGAATGGGAATACACAAACCTTAAAGAAGTGCTTTTGTATCCGGGAACTTTTCGCGAGGATTTTAGCGTGGAAGGAAAATCTAACCGTAATGTTTTGGGTATGGTTGGCAGTGGTTTTATGAATGGGATGATGATCTTATCTCAGCCTGATCTTAGAGAAGGATTTATAAATAATACCGACAGGAAAAATGTAGGAATACATGAATTTGTACACCTTCTGGATAAAAGCGATGGCGACGTGGACGGCATACCAAAGCAATTGCTGGATAAGCAGTTTGCCATGCCGTGGTTTAACATGATGCTGAAGGAAATGGAACAGATACACAAAGGAAAATCTGATATCAATCCGTACGGTGGTGTTGCCAAAGAAGAATTTTTTGCCGTGGCAAGCGAATATTTTTTTGAAAGGCCCGATACTTTGCAGGAAAAACACCCGCAGCTTTACAATATTATGAGCCAGATATTTAAACAGGATCATCGTAAACGACTGGCAAGATTATTGAGGAATCCTTTCCGCAGAAGAACCGGTGAACTGGGCCGTAACTCGCCCTGCCCATGCGGCAGCGGCGACAAGTATAAAAAGTGTTGCGGAAAAACTTGATATTTGCACCATTACGTTTAAAAATCGTTAAAGCATTATAAATTTCTCATATATATGATATCGAAAAAATACTTTACTCTTTTATTCCTGTTGCTGGCTGGGGCACAAGCCGTTGTGGCGCAGGAAGGAATGCAGTTTTTCCAAGGAACCTGGGCCGAGCTGAAAGCAGAAGCCAAAAAGCAGAACAAGCCTATTTTTATGGATGCTTTTACAACCTGGTGCGGACCTTGCAAGCGTATGGCTGCAAACGTTTTCCCGAAACCGGAAGTAGGGGAGTTCTATAACAAGAATTTCATCAACTACAAGCTGGATATGGAAAAAGGTGAAGGACCTGAAATTGCCAGGATGTTTAAGGTTGAGTTTTACCCGACGTATTTATTTTTTACATCTGATGGCGAGTTGATGCATCGCGCAAGCGGAGCAAAAGGGCCGGAAGAGTTTATAAAAGATGGCAAAACTGCCATTGATCCGAACAGCAACCTTTTCGGGCAAATTACTCGATTTAAAAAAGGCGACCGTGATCCGGCATTTGTACAAGGCTTTTTAGCAAGATTAGGTGATCTTGATCCGAAAATGCAAAAAGAGGTAATGGATTCTTACTGGAAAGATAAAAAGCTTACTGAACTTACTGAGCCTGCCAACTGGGCTATTTTCCGCGATTATGACAACGATATACTTGGCGAACGTTATAAATATGTGCTGGATAATCGCGCGAGTTTTTATGGTAAAATTAAGAAAGATGAAGTTGATGGCGTACTGATAAACAAAGCCGGACCGCAAATGCAGGCTGCGCTGGAGCACAGTAACGAAGCGTTGTATAACAGGGTGCGCGAAGCTTTACAGATTTCTGATAAAAAAGAAATTAAGAAGTTTGTGGCCAACAGCGAGCTGTACTTTAAGCTGGTGAAAAAAGATATGAAAGCCTTTAATAAACTGGCGCCTGTTTTTGTAACGGAGCACATTGGTAACAATGCCGATGAGCTGAACCAGCTTGCCTGGACTGTTTACCAGAATACAGATGATAAAGAAGCGCTGAAACTGGCTGAAACCTGGGCTAAAAAATCGGTAGAAACCAAAAAGAATTTCGCCAATACAGATACGTATGCATCAATTTTATACAAAAACCAGAAATACAAGGAAGCAGAAGCCATGGCGACAGAATCTATAAAACTTGCAAAAGCCGCCAACGAAGATTCCACCGCCACAACACAATTGCTGGAGAAAATTCGCAAGGAAATTAAATAAATTTAAAGCATTTTTTGCATTAGTAATATATGGAAAGCGGGTGATTTTTCACCCGCTTTTTTATTTTCCGTAATTGTAACTATATGTAAATGAAGCTGTTTTATAAGCAAGCTTGTTTTTATCGGGCAGCCATTTTACAACCCGGCCTGCCGGTAGGCCGCTCTTTTTGTCGTATATGTATTCAGTAGTATAAACCGGTTTTGTATCGGCGTAAACATAAACTGTCTTTTTAATAAGCCTTCCTTTATTATCGTAAACAAAATGGCTTTTTTTACGCTCCATATTTTTATAGACATGCAATTCGGAAGTTAAATGGCCTTGTTTGTCATATTCATATGTGTAAATGCCTAATAAAAGCCAGCCGGCGGAATCTTTAACTGGCGTTTCGCTGGTTTTACGTATCAGCTTGCCCGAGCTGTAATAGTGTACATAGCGGCGATCTTCTGCACTATCGGCAAAAATAGTGTCAACCAATCCGCTGGTATTATAGCTGTACCTGTAAACTGTTGTATCGCCACTGGCAGTAATAATTGTTTTTCTCAGCAATTTTGCAGCCTGGTTATACGCATAATGTTCTGTCAGTGTTTCCTGCAGGTCGCTTTCCATATTTATATGTTGCGAAATTTGCTTTGTCTGCAACAGTGTATCTGTATAACTGTAAAGAATAAAAACTGAATCGGGAGAAACAGCATTTTTAAAAGTAATGTCCGATATAAGTTTGCCCTCGTTATAAGTATAAGTACGATGCAGAAATGTCGTTTCCTTGCCCGGGCTGTCCTTTATTGTAGCATGTTCCGTACAGGTAATAAGCTTGGCAGTATTGCCATTTAAACGCCCGGCCAGGGCCGGATTTTCTTCTATGTTTTGAGCAGTAAGCGTTGTGCTTATAATCAATAAAATAAAAATGAAGTAATATTTCATCAGGTATGCGGATTACATTGGTTTCAGATAATTTAACATCACCGGGTACATTTTGATCGTCAGGAATTAAGAGTGATGTTTCATGCTGCGCCGAATCATATTCAGAAACATCAATAAACCATAAAGCATTTTAAAGGATGTGTATATATGGAGTTTTCGTTACTTTGCCTTATGAAAGCGGGACTCTTGAAAATATTAAGCACTATTCGGCAGCGGCCCCTTTTGTGCCTGAGCCTGATTTTCATAGTTTCCCGGATTATATTTTATGCGGCTGGCGTTCGTTTTAAGCCGGAGTTTATAGAAAATGCGCCGCATTGTATAGATTTTACTTTATTGAAAAGTCGTTTCTGGGAAAGCTTATTTTATATGCACGGCCAGCCACCGGTATTTAATTTTTACATTGGCTTGGTTATAAAGCACTTTGAAATTTATGCCTTGCAGATTTTTCAGGGAATATATTTTCTGATAGGTTTATTACATACTATTTTGCTTTATAAACTCATGCGCCAGCTAAGAATCGGCAAAATAATAGCTTTTGTTTTTACACTTTGTTTTACGCTTTCTTCCGCAGCCATACTTTATGAAAACTGGCTTTTTTATACTTATCTCGAAGTCTTTATTTTAACAGCATGCGCTAATTTCCTGGTATTATTCTTTAATAAACAAGAGGGCAAATACCTGTTTTTCTTTTTCTGTGGTTTGAGCTTACTGGTTCTAACGCGCAGTATGTTTCACCTGGCATGGTTTACTGCTATAGGTATTTTTATGCTTTTACTGTTACGCAGACAACGGAAGCAAATAATTAAGACCATATGGTTTCCGATATTGATTATTTTATTGTGGTATGGTAAAAATTATGTTTTGTATGAAAAGTTTACTGCTTCTACGTGGCTTGGAATGAATGTTTCCAGGCTGGTTCTGCCACAGCAGGGAATTGCCCGACACAAAATTTTTGATACTATTATGGTTTATGAAGATTATGTTCAGCCATCAGGTAAATATCCGCATATAGCTCTATTGCAAATTCCTGTCAGCGTTACTTATACAAAAAGCAAAAAGTTTCCAAACTATTATCATATAGATTATATTACGGCCTCCGATTCGTTCCTTCATCAAAGTTTGCAAGCCGTTAAGGACGATCCCAAAGCTTACTTAAAGCGGGTTTTACTGGCGCATATATTATACTTTCAGCCTGTTACAGAGCAGTATTGGCTTGGAACTGCTAATCGCGAAAGTATAGGGTTATGGGCAATTATATGCGATTTTCGATTGCCAAGTATTGTTTTTAAGCATTTAACAGGCAGTCAGCTTTATCACCCGTCACTATCATCATTCCTCATTTATCTGTCACTAATAATATTCTATGTAGTATTGATTTATTCAAATAAAAGCAAAAAGCTAATAACAGAAAAGGAATTATATGTTTTGATTTTTATGCTATTTAATATTCTATATGTTTCTGTTGTATCTAACTGGCTGGAGTATGGTGAGAATAACCGTTTTCGGTTTACTTTAAACGCATATGTTTTAGTGCTTTGCGCTTATGCTTTCCAGTATGTTTCTGGAAAGAGCAGCCGTTTTAATTTAAAAGCCGGAGCATGATTTTAAATAGAATAATGCAGGTTAAACCTGGTTTTTCCTGGCCCGCCTTGATATGTATTATATTTATTGTTTCGCGGTTGACAGCTTATGCCTGCGGGGTAATCTTTAACATGGGATTTTTTACATGGGGTGCGCAATGCCTGGATATTCCGCTGCTACAAAACAAGCTTTGGGAGAGTATTTGGTATATGCACGGCCAGCCGCCGCTATTTAATCTATACATTGCTGCTGTAATAAATCTTTTCCCGGATTTCCTGGTGAAATATGTTTTTCAGCTTTGTTTTTTAGGGTTTGGTTTATTGCACAGCCTGCTGCTTTATAAGCTCCTTCGCGAACTCTATATTCCAATGAAAATATGCGTGCTAATTACCTTGTATTTCATGCTTAGCCCGGCCGCTGTTTTATATGAAAATCTTTTTTATTATACACAAATAGAGTTATTGCTGCTCACGCTTTCTGCCTGGCTATTAGCGAGATTTTTAAAGCAGCAAACTTTTATAAATGCATTTTTATTTTTTCTCACACTTGCGGTTCTGATTCTTACACGTAGCATGTTTCACTGGGTTTGGTTATTGGGGTTTGTGATGGTTTTACTCGCGCTTTTACCGGCTCATCGAAATATATTGTTGCTGGCTGCTTTAATTCCGCTGGTATTATCTGGCGGCTGGTTTTATAAGAATTATGTGTTGTATGGAAAGTTTGCTTCCTCTTCCTGGCTGGGTATGAGCCTGGCAAACGTTGTGAAGCCGCAAACTGGCATTGCGCAAAAGCCGCGCTGGAAAGGTATTGAAACTTATGAGGATTTTATTATTCCGGATACGCGATTTCCCGGCATTGAAGTTTTACATACGCCTTACCAAAGCGATTCTATGGTGAACCTCAATTATTTGCCTTATTTGCAGGTATTCGATCAGTTCCTGGAAGAATCTGTAAAAAAGATAAAAAGCGAACCCGGTCAATATTTTTATAATGTTTTAAAAGGACATTATTTGTACTTCAACCCGGCCGCTAATTATGATGGGCTTTCCGACAACCGGCCAAAAATAAACATATATGCAGCCTTGTACGATCTTAGTTTCCTTAATGCTTTGTATAAGCGGTTTACCGGTAAAATTTTATACCAGCCTGCATTCTATATTGCAATCGCCAACATCTTAATTTTGCTTTTATCTTTACGACTGTGTTTACTATGGGTTTTTTCAGGCAACCAAGAGAAGCGCTTCCATGCTTTCATAATGCTATACCTGCTTTATAATATTGCATATATAGATTTTACAGGCAATTTTTTTGAGTACAGCGAGAACGTACGTTTTCGTTTTATAACCATTCCATCTACACTGGTTTTATCAGGTATTTTGCTGAATTATTATCTTCCACATTTATCAAAATTTAAATGGGTAAAGAAGTTTAATAATTTCAACTCATTACATAAGTAAGTTAAGGTAATTATGCGTGAAATATACCAGTACATGAAAACGAAAATAAGTAAGCGGCCGGTTTTGCTTCTTATTGTTATTTTCCTTTTATCCAGGCTAATAGTTTACTTTTCCGGTGTAAGTTATGATGCTGATTTATTCAACTGGGCGCCGCAGCTGATTGATACTGAGCTTCTAAAACATGACTTATGGCGGAGTTTATGGTACATGCACGGCCAGCCGCCGTTGTATAATTTGTACAACGGCTTAATTCTGCAGACTTTTCCGCAGAGCTATAATTTTGTGTTCTTTATTATATCAATGTTAATGAGCCTGGCGCATGTTGTAATGCTTTATAAGAGCATGATTTTACTTGGCTTGCGAAACATTATAAGTTTTGGAATGGCCGTTTTTTATTTGTTAAGCCCTGCAGCTATCCTCTACGAGCACTGGCATTATTACAGTCACTGGGAAATATTTTTTATTACGGGCGCTACATTTTTCCTCGCTAAATTTCTCCTTAGCGAAAAGTCCATATATATAAATTTGTTTTTTTGCTTTATTGGTTTGCTGGTTTTATCGCGAAGCATGTTTCATTTAGGCTGGTATGTAATTATTGTTGCTGGGCTTTTGCTTTTCTTGCAGAAACACAGGAAAGTTATCCTGAAGAGCATGTTTGTGCCACTCTTACTGATAATATTGTGGTACGGCAAAAATCACTACTTATATGGCAAATTCACTGCATCTACCTGGCTGGGCATGAATATGGCGCGTATAGTAGAGCCAGGTCAGGGAATTGGCCAGATTCCCACTTTAGAAAAACTCGATGCATATTGGCCCTATATAGAAAAGGACGAACGCTTTTCAAATATTCCATTGTTGCAAAATTTAGAAAAAGCCAATGGCAAGCACAATTTTAATAATATCAATTACATAAAGGTTTCAGATGCTTATACTACGGTTTGCCTCCTCGAAATAAAACAGGATCCGTTTAGATATATCAAAAGAGTTGGCCATGCTATATTAAATTATTTCGAACCAACATCAGGTTACTTTTGGGTATTAGGCAACCGTGAAAAAATAGCTTATTATGCTGTGTTGTACGATTTTACTTTTATAAATATCCTGGGGAATAAATTATTTGGTGAAGCTTTTATGCATGCGGCATTTATTCCGCTTCTGGTAAATATGCTGATCTATATTTTCGCTATTTGGTTGTTTTTTCAATCACGCAAGAAAAAGACATTTAATAAACATCAGATTCTTATAGCAGGATTCTTATTATATAATATCATTTATGTTTTTGCTGTAAGTAATCTTGTTGAATACGGCGAAAACAACCGCTTTCGGTTTGCCACTTTTCCGGCAACAATTATGCTTTGCGGATTGCTTATTCAATCATTAACCAGAAAAAATAAAAGTAAAACATAGTGAAGTTTTACATGATCAATAGTTATTTTTTTAAGTATGCGTTTAATTAGAATTTGTGAATATTACCTCAAAATTCCAATCGAAGCACCACTCCTCTCCTAATTTAGGAGAGGTGCCCAAAGGGCGGAGAGGTTAAATAAGCAAATATTCCAAGTGCCAAATACTTACTATAATTTATAGAGAAATCACCACCATGCAAACCGCCCGCGAGGAAATAGATAAATTATACAACTTATTACAGGTAGAAAAAGAAGAGGAATTCCGCCAGTACAACGAGTTTATTAAGAATGCAAGTTTGCAGGAGCGACGGCATAAAGGCGTTTGCTGGTATCCGCTCATGATCCGCGAAACAGGCTATGGCTTAGGCGATTACCCGTTTGTGGTGGTAGAGCGCACCAGCCAGAAGGAGATGCCGCATATATTCTCCTCCGGAAAAATGGTTTCACTGTTCAGCAACCAAACCGGCAATGAAGATAAAGGCGCAAAAGGAACCATTCATTTCCTCAACGGCAACACCATGAAGATCATCCTCAACAGCAACGATTTACCCGATTGGCTGGATGATGGAAAACTGGGCGTAAACCTTTTGTACGATGAAAATGCGTACAAGGAAATGGAGCGCGCGCTGAAAAAGGTGCTAACGGCAGATCGTGATCGTTTGGCGGAATTGCGTGAAATTTTATTGGGCTACAAACCGACTGAAAGTATTTCTCAGCAAAACTATATATACAAGAATGATGCTTTAAATCCAACACAAAACAAAGCGGTGAATCTGGTTTTAGCAGCGAAGGATATTGCTGTAATTCATGGTCCGCCGGGGACAGGAAAAACCACAACTTTGGTTGCGGCAATAAAGGAAATTACGAAAACAGAAAAACGAATATTGGTTTGTGCGCCGAGCAATGCCGCTGCCGATCTTTTAACCGAAAAAGTAGCTGCGGAAGGTATAAACGTGGTTCGTGTTGGAAATTTAAGTCGCATAGATGAAGAAATTCTGCACCATACTCTGGAAGGAATGTTGACGGAACATGCCGATGCGCCGCTCATCAAAAAAATAAAAAAACAGGCAGAAGAATATCGTAGAATGGCATTGAAGTACAAACGGCATTTTGGCCGTGCCGAACGCGAGCAGCGAAACGCTTTATTAAAAGAAGCCAAAAACCTGGGAAATGATGCTGTAAATATCGAAAATTATATCATAGAAGATATACTTAACAAGGCGCAGGTAATTACATGTACCCTGGTTGGCGCCATGAACCGCTATATCGAAAACCATACTTTTTCTACGGTAATTATCGATGAAGCTGCGCAGGCGCTGGAACCAGCCTGCTGGGTACCGATTACAAAAGCGCAAAAAGTTGTCCTGGCTGGAGATCCGTTCCAGTTGCCGCCTACTGTGAAATCGGAACTTGCGCAAAAAGAAGGCTTATACACCACTTTGATTGAAAAATGCATTCAGCGCTTACAGGACGAAGTGGTTTTGCTTGATACGCAATACCGTATGCACGAGGTGATTATGGGTTTCAGCAACGGGCAGTTTTACAAAGGAGCATTGCAGGCGGCAGAAAGCGTTCGTACGCATACATTGGGTTTTGGCAATGATGTTCCGCTGGAGTTTATAGATACAGCCGGCTGCTCTTACGATGAAAAACAAAATCCCGAATCGCAAAGCCTTTTTAATCCGGGCGAAGCGGAAATACTTTTCAAACATTTACAGCAATTAGCAGAGAGTTTCCCACCTGATTTCGAATTCCCGGAAATTGGAATCATATCGCCTTATCGTGAGCAGGTTGTGCATCTCAACGAAGCATTTTTACAGCATCCCTTATATGCGCAGCTTCATAAACATATCGATATTAACACCATAGATTCTTTCCAGGGCCAGGAGCGCGACGTGATCTACATTTCACTTGTTCGCAGTAACGAAAAAGGCGAAATTGGTTTCCTGAATGATCATCGCCGCATGAATGTTGCCCTCACTCGCGCTCGAAAAAAACTGGTTGTCATCGGCGACAGCGCCACATTAGCGCAGCATAAATTTTACGATGCCTTCCTGCAATATGCAGAGCAAAACGGCAAGTATTTTTCGGCCTGGGAATATATGTAAATCAATTACGAATTAACAATTACGAGTTACGAATGCATCGTCGCGGCGTAGAGGCGTATCGCATACGCCCGGGATATGTGTTTATGTAGAGACGACATGCCTGGCGTCTCAGCGCGACGGAAGTATTTTTCAACCATTCTTAAGCCATCATATTTTACATTAACATGAATTCGGGAATTACTATATTGATTCTCCATAACATACCATATATGCTAAAGCTAAAAAATGCTTTATTAGTAGCTATGGGTTGAAACCCAAAGCAATTGAAACGCTACTCAGATTATTTTACTTTAGTCGAAAAGCTAATTGCCCTTTGCTTTAGCATTGGGGCTTTCGAAATTTATGGCGCACATTTGCCGAGTTTGCGTTGCATTAAACATTATTTCATTAATACATTAACTTTTGGCGTGTATTTCTTAGTTGTATAAGCAATCAATGGCGTGCCTATTACAGTCGGTAAAAGCCAGATGAATACTTCAGGCAGAAAATGAACATTGGTAACCAGGAAAGCGGTAACCGTAGCAATATAAGCGCCGCACATTTTTCCTATATGCCGAATGAGCCAGAAATGCTTCGCAGGGTTTTTCGCCATAAAAAACCTAATATCCGTAGAAATATTTACAAGATTGATGACGCCAAACACAACTAAAATTACATTCAGTGTAGAGATCATATAAATATTCATGAGGGAAGTTACCGCCATCACAGTCCAATCCAGCCAGTTCGCATTTCCTTTTTTATCCTTCACCGCGCGATAACCGGTAAAAGTTAGATAAAAGCTGAAAACTGCAATACTGAAAAGGAAAGTGAGCTCTTTGAAAACAGCTAAAACTACAGCAGTAATGGCAACGGTAACCATTCCCCAAAAGTAAATTCTGCCGGATAAAATATGTGTTTTTGCGCCTTTTTTCGAAAGTATGGCTACAAGTCCGGAAATCAATGCTGAAAAGCCTGCGATAATGTGAATGACGAGCGAAATTTTGAGAAGGTTTTCCATGATTACTTTATAAATTTATTGAATTTCTTAATAGCTTTTATACGCTGCGGATACAGTACGAATTGAATGAAATTGATCTCCAGGTGGCTGAAATCGAACTTAGAATTATTGGCTGTGAGAAATAGATTTGGCGTGTAGCGAATGTTGGTGCGGAGCAAAAAGGGTTGAGCATCATTTAACCGAATATCCCAACCGGTAATTATGCCATAACTCGATTTCGTTTGGTTGAAGTTGTCAGTAGAATTATGGAGCTTATCTTTTTCTTTCAGCGACAAGAATTCAACACCAGCAAAGCCCCCAATAAAAGGCACAAAACCATGATAATCGCCGATGAATTTAAAAGCTTCTGCAACAACAGAATTCCTTAGCGCCGTTTGCTCGAAATCATACGCTTTCTGAACCTGCTTAATTGGCCTGTAACTGAATCGTATTTCAGCATCATGTTTATGTAAATAATAGCCAATTCCAACATCCGGCAACATTACAATCGGTGACGATTCTGCCAGGAATTTTCGATTTTCAACGTTATAATTATTCGCCTGTAAATTAAAGGCTGATGATGGACCAACTCCAATGGTTATTCCGCTTATTTTGTTGTTTTTAGCCAGGTATTGGGTTAGTTTTTCATTATATTTTTTCACTTCTGGCTGAGATAAATTAGCAGAGAAATCGAATGCTTTTTTATAGCTGAATGCGAAAGAAAAAGCCGGGAAATTCAGATCGGAAAATATATTTCGGCTGCTTGCATATTGTAAATTGTGGTTCGGCGTGTACTGCGCATATATGCTCGCTATGGAAAATGCTTTGGTGGTATAACTGAGGCCGGCTTCCAGCATTAAACGGTGCTTGTTTATTTCCGGCCCGGCTTGGTTTTCCGCTTTCTGCCTGTAACTCAAAACAGACCAGTTGAGTCCTGCAAACGGACTGAAACGCTCTGGCTCTAATTTCGTGAAATGATACCTGGCACCGGTTGCAACTCCTGTTCCCAAATAAGATTTCAATGAATCATCCTGGTTAAAATGTACCGTTAAAACAGGGAAGGAAACATAAAAATCTGCCCTTCCCCAGAAATGCAATCCGCCAATTTCTATACGGTTTTGTAGAACGCTCGGCAGCGCAATTTTTTGAGCGGAAACGCCATCGTTCGCCTGGTAAGAAATAGTACCTGTTGAGGGAATGAATTGTGCGCTGTAACCCAAATACGTCTGCGCAAAATTGTAACGATTATTTTCCTGCGCTTCGCTTAAAAACGGCACAAAAAATATCATCATAAGGAGTAAAAATAAGATTCGCATAACCAATAAAATTTCGATGTTGGCAGCAAATCTATATTCGTAAAAAGCGACAGGAAAATTAGTGTGGCGAGCGGGAAAGTTTTGTGGTGAAAATACCGTTTTGGGGCGAAATGCAAGGCGAATTACCTGTGCAGCAACCTATCGGAAATGGTTTTATTCAGGTTTCGCGAAACGGGAATTTGCTCGGTTGTGCCTTGTAAATTCAGCTTATAACCTTGCGCATTTCCGCTTACATTTTCCACTTTATCAAGGTTTACAATATACATGCGGTGGCAACGGAAAAACTGCTTGTGCGTTGCCAGAATTTCTTCTGCTTTTTTCAAAGTATTGCGCTGCAGTTTCTTTTTCAGATCACTATTTTCCAGGTAATATATTTCGATATAATTATCGGCAGAAGTGACGTAAAGCAACTGGTCAGCGGCAAGCTGGAAAGTATCATTTACAACATCGCTGGAAATGGTAATTTTTTCATCGGGATGCGTTTCGTGCGGAAGAGTTTGTAATTCGGCACTGAGTTTTTGTGTTTCGGCGAGATTCTTTTTCAGCAGAATATTCTGGCGCAAAAGTATAATGGCAATTACCGGCAAAAGGGCAACAGCCAAAGTAATGAACTGGAAATAAAGCAGCGATTTTAAGCTAAAGCCTATAAAGCCCAAAGCAACACTGAAAAATAAATTTCCAAGCCCGATGAGTGAAATATTCCACAGCGTAACAATCAATTCGGAAAAGCCTGTCCAGTTTTGCTCGTTATAAAAGCGCGGAAAGATTTTGGGCATTACAAACAGGTTGAAAAGCAGCGCAACAATCGTGATAAGCCCATAACCAAAAAACACCCAGTTTTGCGTTACATTGTGCAGCCCGAATGGTTTAAAAAGCCACAAAAACAGCGTTACAAAAAGCCCGAAAACAAGCGTCATTCCCCACTTTTGTGCAGGTTCGGTTACAATAGGAAATGGTTGCCGCAGCGCTTTCAGCATATTTTACAAGTGGAATATTTGCGGGTGAAAATTAAAGATATCTGCGGTATTTCTGTTAGTACCCGAAGCATTTTTTAGGCATTGCATATATGGAAAAAGCTGTAACTTCACTGCAAATGAGCAGGAAGGAAGAAACAGAATGGCATCATATCGCCTATCCGCACGAAATTTCGGAAGCGAATTTTCCCGTAAACGTAGTGAAACAGCTAAAACTGGATGGCCGGAAATATGCTTTAGCACGAACCAAGGACGGATTTTTTGTGCTGGATGATGCTTGCCCGCATGCGGGCGGTTCGATAAGTGGCGGCTGGTGCGATGGGAAAGGAAACATAATCTGCCCGCTGCATCGCTACGGATTTAATCTGCGAACCGGTAAAAATGCTTCCGGCACAGGTACAAGCACGCGCGCTTACCTCACCGATTTGCGTACCGATGGTTTGTACCTTGGTTTGCCGAAAAGTAAATGGTGGTTGTGGTGAGAGCTTGCATATATTGTGTTGGTTAAAAATGGATTAATAAACTAAAACTTTAGTATTCTCGTTAACGTAAAACAATTTGTATTTTTGTAAATAATGTTAGCCTCAACACGAAATTTTGACGCAATTTGCCTTCACTTAAGAGACAATTATTCCAATCTTGGGAATAATCCTCTTAGAAAAGAAGCGGATAAATTATTTAAATATATTGTTGAAGTTGTTTCTTCAGGTAAAAAAATCAAGCCTTTTTTAGATTCTTCATTGAGCGAAATATTTAATCTTCGTGTTAAAGCAATCTATTGGCTGGTTGAAAATAATGAGTTAGATTTTTCTACAGCTTTTAAAGAAATATTTCCAAGGTTTGAGGAAATGAAGAAGAACTCAAAGCTAGAAGTTTTGGCTGATAATATTTTGTTTGCATTACGTTGCAATCAACGAGTTATAAATGATATTAAAGAAACAGGTCAAGTGTCTGAAGAATCATTTAAAAGGTATGTTTCTAGTACAGATGTAATTACGTATAATGATTTTTTAAAAACTATTGCTTTTACAATTCCAGATGATGAAATGGCCCAGCGGATTGTTGATTGGGCAAACGCTTCATTATACATTGAATTCGTAATAGTTGCAGCAGCACTTATTTTTGAAGAAAAAGTGAGTGTATCAAATAAATCTATAAATGAACTTTCGTTTTTGGTAGCAAATGCTGCACAAGAATATTTAGCATTGTCATCTGAGCTAGGATTTTTAGAAAGTACTATTAAAAAAAATCATATAAACTCCGAAAAATTCTCTAACGATTACGTTAAGAAACAAAAAGCACTAGCTGATTTAGGATTGGATCACTACTCGAATACATTGACAAATTGAAAGCTGTTTATCATATCGGTGAAATTGTTAATGTTGATTTAGGTATTCCGCCAAATGAAATAAAAGGCCATGAGCAAGCTAAATTGAGGCCTTGTGTAATTGTAAAAGCATTCAACAACCTCGAGCTTATCATTATTCTGCCTATCACTGGCTCAAAGCCTCCAAAGTATATATTTACTTATGTGTTTCTACCAAAGGGTATCGGAAGCTTAAGCAAAGATTCATTTGCGCTTTGCCATCAAATAAGAGTGGTTTCTTTTGATAGAATAAATAAGAGAATTGGTTTATTGCCTAATAGAGAGTTGTTAAAGATTCAAGGTGTTCTACGTGATATGTTAGAGTTGTAAATGTGCTGAAAAATAATTTTTTCAAAAAAGCATACATCGTATTTATTTTTCGCTTTACATTTGCACCAGCGTTCTTTATAAAATTTACTTATCAAGAAAGGTAGAGGGAAATGGCCCGATGACACCTTGACAACCTGTCCCGATTTAAATCGGGATAAGGTGCCAACTCCAACTCGAGGATAAATCGAGACAGATAAGTTCGTGATTCAGCAAGCAATATAGTGCACGATATTGAAAAGCTCATCCGAATTATCGGGTGAGCTTTTTTATTTAAGCTCATTCCCGGTAGCCTTTCAGCTGGTAAGTGATTTTTTTGAAGCGTTTTAAATTTTAATTAAACACTTAAGAATCAATTAACAATGAGCAGAATTACTGAAATATTGCATTCCATTCCTGTAGATCCGCAAACCGGCTCCATTTCCGTACCAATTTATCAGACAGCCACTTACGTGCAAGATGCACCTGGCGAAAACAAAGGTTACGACTACGCACGCAGCAACAACCCAACCCGCAAAGTCCTCGAAGATCTTGTTGCAAAGCTGGAAGGCGGCCATTCTGCATATGCATTTGCAACCGGCCTCGCGGCGATTGATGCCGTTCTAAAACTCCTCAAAGCAGGCGATGAAATAGTTGCGGTTGATGATATTTACGGTGGCGCATATCGCTTATTCACACATATTTATGAGAAATTCGGCATCAAAATTCATTATGTAGATACTACCGATGCGGACAATATTCTCAATGTAATTAACCACAACACCAAGCTGGTTTGGCTGGAATCGCCAACAAATCCTACACTCAAAATTTCTGATATCGAGAAGATCTGTAAAATTGCCAAAGCTTTTGATGCGCTGGTTGTGGTGGATAATACTTTCGCCAGCCCGGTGGCGCAAACGCCATTTGCATTGGGTGCAGATATCGTTATTCACAGCGCTACAAAATACCTCAGCGGCCATAGCGATCTTGTTGCCGGAATTGCTGTTGCCAAAACCGCAGAATTGGGCGAAAAGATCAAATTTATACAAAATGCCAGCGGCGGAATTCTTGGCCCGTGGGATTGCTGGCTCACCATCCGTGGCATAGAGACCATCACTTTACGCGTAGAAAAACAATCCACCACCGCACTAAAAGTAGCCGAATTTTTACAAAGCCGCGAAGAAGTTGCAGAAGTATTTTACCCGGGATTACCAAGTCACAAAAACCACGAAATAGCAGCCCGCCAGCAGAATGGTTTATTCGGCGGCGTAATATCATTCTCCTTAACAGAAGATACCGAAGAAGCAGCGCGCAAAATAGTTACGTCAACCAAATATTTCAAACTCGCAGAAAGCCTTGGCGGTGTAAAGAGTCTGCTTTGTATTCCTTCTCAAATGACGCATAAATCCATTCCTCGCGAAAAATGCCTGCAAAGTGGTGTTCGGGATTCTCTTATTCGTTTGAGTTGCGGAATTGAAGATGCGGAAGATTTAATCAATGATTTGGAACAAGCTTTCGCTAAAATTTCGGTAGCAAAAACTGAAATTTCTATATAAGGTAAGCTTTAAACAATGGATTGAAATCCGTTGCTACAAGATTGACTGTCCCGATGGGACTTGTTTCGGAGCGTTGAATATAGTTCCGTAGGAACGGCCAATTTTGTAGGGATGGATTTTAATCCATCCGTGTTCAAATTTCCGCATATATAATAAACAAAAAAAATGACTTACGATAAAAAATTAACAATAGGATTATTCGGTTTTGGTGTGGTTGGCGAGGGTATTTATAAAGTTCTTCAGCAAACACCAACGCTTAGCGCGAACATCAAGAAAATCTGTATCAAGCACGATAAAGAACGCGATGCGCCAAATACACTATTCACGAAAAATGCTTCGGATATTCTGGAAGATGATGAAATAAATGTGGTTGTGGAATTAATAGATGATGCGGAGGCAGCATATTTTATAGTGAAAGAAGCGTTGAAAAGCGGGAAAGCTGTGGTGAGTGCAAATAAGAAAATGATTGCGCAGCATTTGGATGAATTAATACAATTACAGCGCGAAAATAATGTGCCTTTCCTGTATGAAGCAGCGGTTTGCGGCAGTGTTCCGGTTATCAGAAATCTTGAGGAATATTATGATAACGATTTGTTGAATTCTTTTTCCGGCATTGTAAATGGATCAACTAATTTCATTCTAACCAAAATTAGCGAAGATGGAATTGCTTATACAGCGGCATTATTGGAAGCGCAAAAATTAGGTTTCGCAGAAAGTAATCCAGCTTTGGATGTTGAAGGGAGTGATGCTGTTAATAAGCTTACTATTGTACTGAAACATGCTTACGGAATTTTGGCAGAACCACAGCATATTTTACATCGCGGCATTACACAATTGCACCCAACCGATGCTATTTACGCACTGGAAAAAGGTTATAGGATTAAGTTAGTTGCCAATGCCAAACGGAAAGAAGATGATAAAGTAGTTGCCTGGGTTTTACCGCAATTTGTGGAAGCCAAAAGTCAATTGTACAATGTGCGGAATGAGTTCAATGGCGTGTTGCTTGGAAGTAGTTTGAGCGACGAGCAATTTCTGTATGGAAAAGGTGCAGGAAGATACCCAACTTCATCGGCTGTTTTAAGTGATATTTCAGCCTTGCGTTACAATTACAAATACGAATATAAGAAAACCAGCACAGGAATTTCTTACGCTTTGCATTCGCAACACGTGCTGAAGATTTATGTGAGCTATAATGACTGGAATGATATTGTGAAAGATGATTTCCTGGAAATAGAAGAAACATATTCAGGCAAAACAAGGAAATATTTAGTAGGAACAATTCCGCTTGAAAAACTACAAAATGCAAGTTGGATAAAAAATGAAAATGTAAGCTTAATAGTAGTTGAAGAGCAAAATTAACAGCTAAGCGATGTGCCACTTTTTCAAAAGGGGCACATCTAACGAAATTCAAAACACACATCAAAATACCATTAATTATAACACATTAACCTTTAAAATCAATTAAAATGAAAACAATGAAACATTATCAAAGCTGTTGTAAGCATCAAAATTCAACATTCAAAATTCAGCATTCAAAATTTAACAAGTTTTCAATATATGCTAAACTCCAAAAATGCTTTTACGATCCCTTAAATTTACTTACATGACAGCCATTTTAGAACAAAATATTATACAAATAATTCAAAGCTTCAGCGCAACGCACACTTTCACCGTTTTCCCCGAAGATCTCAATTACGCAGGCACGCTTTTTGGCGGTAAAATTCTTGCCGAAATGGATCTCGCTGCCGCAAATACCGCGCGCAAATTACTCTACCAAACCGACTGCGATACAGCGGTTACGGCCAGCATCAGCATGGTTAATTTCCAGAAACCATCTTATCTTGGTGATATTATAGAAATGAACTGCCATGTTACGCGCCTCGGCCGAACTTCTATAGACATTCATGTACATGTAATTAAAGAGAGCAAACGCGGCAAAACTGAAACCATTTGCGAGGCAGATTTTACTTTCGTTTCTGTTAAAGATGGTAAGCCTTATCCGCACTTTTGCCGGCTTGCAGATATTTTGCAGAATTAATCTTCCTCGTTTTTATTATTATTGAGATTGGGCTGCCGCATGAATTTTTGCGGCAGCTATCAATACCTTCCATATATCACATCTTCCAAAAATGCTTTAATTTAATCATTCGAGGCAGCTTTATATTAGCTTTTATATGTACTTTTGAGAATATCATTTCATTTTGAAAATATTCTTTAACATATTTCTGCTGTTTGTAGCCAATACTTTATTTGCGCAGAAGCAAGGCAATATATGGTATTTTGGTTTAAATGCAGGACTTGATTTTAACTCTGGACAACCGGTTGCGCTTACAGATGGGGAGCTTTCTACTGGCCAAGGTTGTGCAACTATTTCAGACAGGAACGGAAATTTATTGTTTTATACCGATGGCGTAAATATCTGGGATAAAACACACCAGAAAATGCCGAATGGAACAGGTTTGACTGGAGGGCAGAATTCTACTCAATGCCTTATTTCTCCTGCGCCGGCAGATGCAAATAAATATTATATTTTTACGGTTGATGAAGAAGTTCCTGGCACAAATGGGCAAACTGCCGGACCGGATGGTTTGCGATATTCTGTGATAGATTTAACCAAAAACAATGGCAAAGGCGATGTAATACTTAAAAACATACTTCTGGAAACACCTGTTTGCGAGAAGATTGCTTTTGCCGTGCATGAAAATGAAAAAGATATTTGGATTATATCTCACAAATGGAAAAGCAGCGATTTAATTGCATATCTTATAACAGAAGATGGAATTAATACAAAACCTGTTGTTTCTACCATTGGCGATTACCAAGGCGAAACTATGAATGGACGTCCGGAAGGATATTTAAAAATCTCACCCGATGGAAAGCGATTGGCAAATATTGTAGTTAGTCCACCAAAAAGCAAATGCCAGGTTTTTGATTTTGATAATGCTACCGGTAAAATCACAAATCCATTTTCTATTTTTAGCGCTATAAGAACTATAATTCCGTATGGAGTAGAATTTTCACCAAATAGTAAATTATTGTACATAAGTTGCCAATCGCATTGGACTTTGCAATATAATTTAAGTATCTCTGATACAAGCCTGATAGATAAATCATATGTGGTAATTAGGCCAGATAATGTAAACGACCCACATGGCGCTTTACAACTGGGTACAGATGGTAAAATATATGTAGCAACGCATCAAAAAACTACATTAGGCGTCATAAATTATCCCGATTCTGTAGGAACGGCATGTAATTATGAGCCTGAAGCGATAGATCTAAAAGGGAAAAAAGTACACGCAGGTTTGCCACCGGTAATTGTTTATGGAGATACAAGCGCGAATTTCACCTATACAAATGCATGTTTAGGCGATAGTATAAAATTTTATGGCACTTGTTCGGTAATTCCAGATTCCTGGGAATGGAGCTTCGATAATGGTTTTTCCGGCTATCAATTTCTATCTGATCAGCAAAATCCTGTTTATTTATTTTCTCAGAAAGGAGCATATAAAGTAAGATTAATAACAAGTGTAAATAACCGAAAAGATACAGTAGAAGAAAATATTTTGGTGCTGGAAAACCCAGTCGCTAACCTGGGAAAAGACACTGTATTTTGTAATGAAACAGAAACTGTCTTAAATGCCGGAACCGAAGCGCAGGAATATCTGTGGAGCACCAATGAAACCGGCAGAGCCATAACCATTAAAAAATCCGGTACATATTGGGTACAGGCAAAAAATGCTTCATGTATAAGTACCGATACAATAAAAATTGGCTTTTTCTCCACAGAAGCCAGGCTGGGAAATGATACTGTTATTTGCAGTAAAACAGAATTCTGGTTAAAGAGTAAAATTTCAAACGCAGAAAATACCTGGAGCACCGGCAGCCAGCAGGATTCTATTAAAATTACCGAAACAGGTTTGTATTGGCTGCACGTAAAAGCTGGAAGCTGCGAAACTACCGATTCTGTTTTTGTGACTGTTTTGCCTGAGCCCACAATAAATTTCGATAAGGAGTTGATGCTTTGTGAAGGCGATTCTATGGTCTTTGATGCTAAAAATCCCGGTGCGCAATACTTATGGTCAACTGCTGAAACTTCGCAATTTATTACAGTTAAAAAAGCCGGCAAATACTGGCTTACAATAAATATTGGTGAGTGCAGCGTTTCAGATACAATCATTATTAAAAACTGCTCGCCGATTATTCATATTCCAAATGCCTTTTCTCCCAATAACGATGGCGTGAATGATACTTTCCGGGTTTATGGTAGTGATATAGAAAGTATTTCGCTTAGCGTTTACAATCGTTGGGGCGAGTGCGTTTTTGAAACAAATAATTTACAGGCGGGTTGGGATGGAAAGTTCAAAAACTACGATTCGCCTGTCGAAAGCTATTTCTGGGTTCTAAAATACAGAGGGCGGGAAGCTGCAGAAGCAGATTATAAAATGCTTAGCGGAGTTGTGAATTTAGTCAGGTAGTTAAGCATTTTTCACCGCTGCTATATATGCAAAATTCAAAAAAAGTGCGAACAATAAAAAGCAGTAATTTGTAGAAAAATAAAATCTAAAAAACAAGGAGGTTTATATATGGCAATTGTACGCAGAAATGAGGACAGGATGCCGTTATTCGGCTCATTCTTTTCAGATTTTTTTGATAATGATAATCTTCAGGCTATGGGCTTCAACCGCATGAGCTCTCCTGCAGTAAATGTGAAGGAAACTGATAAGGAATATATGCTTGAGGTTTCAGCTCCGGGAATTCCTAAAGAAAACATCAGCGTTGATGTGGAGAACAATATGCTGGTAATAGCTGGCGAACATAAACAGGAAAATAACGAAGAGAAAGATAATTATACACGCAGGGAATTCCGGCAAAGCTCTTTCAAACGCTCCTTTATGCTGCCGGAAAATGTAAATGCTGAGAATATTAAAGCCAGATGCAATAACGGCATTATCAGCATTAGTTTGCCAAAAGTTAACCAGCAAAAACTGGAAAAAAGAAAGCAGATAAAAATAGATTAATGCGATTATAGCCTTATTTATGTCAGGCGGGCTGTTCTATTGGCGCGCCTTTGTTTTTATTGCTGTTGGTCATAAAATAAATAAATTACCTTTGCACTTATGTGTTTAGCAGAAGTGTAATATGATCAATTATAACCCCAAAGCGTGGTTTACTTTTATATTCCGGTTCAGCAAGGCCGATACTTTCCGAAAGCTTCTCCCATTAATGATTGGCGTAAGTATATACGCCTGGTTTGTAGCATACCTGGAGCTGAATTACATTCACCTTGACGATACGAATTATGTGCGCAATGTAAGTTTAATGCATGGTGTACTGGGATTTGTAATTTCATTGCTGCTGGTTTTTCGTACAAATACGGCTTATGATCGTTGGTGGGAAGGCCGCAAGGTGTGGGGCGGATTAACAAATACATCGCGTAATTTAGCCATAAAACTGCAAGCCTTGCAGCTTTACGAAACCGATAAAAGCTTTTTCAGGTTAATGATACCCAACTACGTGTATGCGTTAAAAAATATGCTTCGCGAGAATGAAGATTTCAGTGAGCTGGACCCTGTGCTGGACCTTAAACCGGAAAAACATTTGCCAAACCAGATTGCCGCGGCTATTTTCTCGAGGATTAATGAACTGCATACCAGCAATAGAATTACAACAGCGCAAATGCTTTTGATCAGTGCGGATATTAGTGCTTTAACGGATCATTGCGGCGCATGCGAGCGAATAAAGAATACGCCTATCCCGTTCACATACAGCGTGTTTATTAAAAAATTCATATTCTTTTATGTAATGACGCTGCCTTTTGGCTGGGTGTTTAACCTCAGTTATTTCATTATACCGGTTGTGGTTTTTATTCTGTACGCCTTTGCCAGCCTTGAGCTTATTGCCGAAGAAATTGAAAATCCGTTCGGTACAGATGCCAATGATTTGCCAATAGACCAGATCTGTAAAAACATACGCAAACATGTTGGCGAATTGCTGAATTAGCCATCTTGTAGCCGTTTGCTCCGGAAGCTTAAGGATGTAGAAGCGGCAAGATTACAGCCTGTTTTAAATTTTCTGGTATGGATTAGGTTGTCGCGAAGAAAATAGTATTAAAAGTTTTATAACCGGCGTTTAGCACCGGCGTTAGCAAGTCGTAAAGCAGTGTTTTAATTTCCAAAATATAAAACGAGGCTGGGGCTATTGTGTTATTCCATATATAAACTTGCCTGAAAATGCTTTGGGCCGGGTTTTCTTTTTATAATATAAATTCAATTTAATTACATAATAATCCAATAATACATGTTAGCATAAGCGCCTAAGGTTTAGGAAATTTCAATTAATTTCAGTATTATTGTTTTTAAATGGGCCGGCTGCAGTTACTTCTGTTATTATTTATGTTGTGTTGCATGCAGCCGCTGTACGCACAGAGAGAAGGTTACATCTGGTATTTTGGTAATTATGCAGGGTTGGATTTTAACAGCGGTTCGCCAAAAGCATTAAACGATGGCCGGCTTTCTACTTTCGAAGGTTGCGCAACAATCTCTACCAAAACAGGTAAGCTGCTCTTTTATACCGATGGCATTTACGTTTGGAATAACAAACATGCCTTAATGCCTGATGGCGATGGCCTTAAAGGCGATCCATCTTCAACCCAGTCCGCCATAATTGTTCCTTTCCCGGGCGATACAAGTAAATATTATATTTTTACAGTAGATAACCAGGCCGGTGATGATGGATTCCAGTATTCGGTGGTTGATCTCACAAAAGATGGCGGTAAAGGAGATATTACCATAAAAAACAGGCAACTGCTGCCGAAAGTATGCGAAAAGCTTACTGCTGTAAGGCATGCCAATAACACCGATAACTGGGTAATTGTACATTTATGGGAGAGCCGGAAATTCGCCGCATACCTGGTAAATGAAAAAGGCATACAGAACCCGGTTTACTCGGAGGTGGGTGTTTATCATGGCGATAATGTAAACAATACGCTGGGCTGCTTAAAAGCCTCGCCCGATGGCTCACGGCTTGCATCGGCCAGGTATAACAGCACCAATGGCGAGTGCCAGGTTTTCGATTTTGATAATAAAACCGGCAAAATAACTAATCCAATACTAATACCGGGCTTAACTTATGCCTACGGTGTTGAGTTTTCGCCCAATAGCAAGGTTTTGTATGTTGGCTGCCATAGCCAGGGCGATATTTTTCAGTATAAGCTTGATGTTGCCGATACAGCGAAGATAAAATATACTTCATATTGCGTATCATCTGGTTTAAATGGCACCGGCACGCTGCAGCTGGGCCCCGATAATAAGATATATGTGGCACAGTATGGTGCTATCGGCTTGCATATTATTGAGGAGCCAGATAAAACCGGGCATGACTGCAGTTTCAAACAAAACGGTTTATTACTTGGCGGCAGCTCTTCAACCAACGGTTTACCTGCATTTAACCAAAGCTATTTCCGTATAACGGGGTCAATAAATTTTACCGGGCAATGTTTTGGCGCCGAAACCCGCTTTACCGGCCAAAGCAAAACAAACCCCGATAAATGGGAATGGAATTTTGGCGATCCTGCCTCTGGCGCAAGTAATGTATCTACCTTACAAAACCCTGTACATACCTTTACAGCGCCCGGTGTTTATAATGTTACGCTGGCCATAACCATTCTTGGTATTACAGAAACCGTTTCGAAAGAGATTACAATAAGCCTGCGGCCGGTTGCCGATTTAGGTCCCGATAAAACAGCGTGCGCTGCAAACCAGGTTGTACTAAAAGGCGCACAGGCCGAAAAATACAGGTGGAGTACCGGCGCAACTGCCAGAGAAATAACTGTTAACAGCAGCGGGAAGTATTGGGTAGAAGCAATAAACGGCGATTGCATAGCGACAGATACCATACGGGTTACATTTTTTACAGAAAAAGACTTTTGGCTGGGCGAAGATATTTCGCTTTGCGAAGGTGATGTTGCGGTGTTAAAAAACAATATTATACAGGCAGATTTTACCTGGAACGATGGCAGCAGGAACAGGCAGCTGCAGGTAAATAAGCCCGGTACATACTGGCTGCATACAAAGGTGGAAGGCTGCGAATTTACAGATACCATACAGGTTGACGTTCGTAAGGCGCCTGTTGCGGATCTTGGTCCCGATCAGCGTATTTGCGAAGGTGAGCAGATAGCAATAAATGCTAAGAATGACCTTGCCAGCCATTTATGGAGCACCGGTGAAACATCAAAAGTTATACATATTAATAAAACCGGCAAGTACTGGGTAAAAGTAACATTTAATCAATGCGTGGCTACAGATACCATTTTTGTGGAAGTGATACCAAATGAATACTTTATGCTGGGGAATGATACTGTGCTATGTGAAGGCCAGGCCCTGGTGCTGAAAAACAACGTGCCCGGTGCCATTTATCAATGGAGCACCGGCAGCCAGCAGCCCAGTATCACCGTTAATAATGCTGGCAAATACTGGCTGCATACAATCGCCGGGCATTGTATAAAGGCCGATACTATTGAAGTGAAATATGTGCCCTTGCCAGTGCTGTACCTGGGTACAGATACAATGCTTTGCGAAGGCGAGGAGCGGGTGCTTGATGCAGGAAATCCCGGCGCGTATATTCTGTGGAGCACGGGAGAAACAGGACAATTTATAAAAATTAAAAAGGCGGGTAAATACTGGGCCAATGTTCGTGCAGGCAACTGCCACATTACCGATACCATTAACCTTCAGCCATGCCCGCCGGTAATTTATATTCCCGACGCTTTTACGCCAGATAATAATGGTGTAAACGATACTTTTAAAATTTTTACAGCCGATGTTTCTGAAGCTGAGCTAAAGATTTTTAACCGCTGGGGCGAATGTGTTTTTGAAACCAACGATGTACGCACTGGCTGGGATGGCCGCTTCAGAAACCAGTTATGCGCTGCTGAAAGATATATATGGATATTCCGCTACAGGCCGGCCATAACGCCAAAGGCCGATTTTAAAGAATTATCCGGCACGCTTATGCTTATCAGGTAGTTTCTACTAGTTAAAAAATCAGGTATAAAGCATTTTTTGCTGATGTTATATATGGGACTTCGTGCTTTATATTATCATTTTATGGCTGCCGTAGCCTGCAACCATTGATAAGTGCTTATATTTGTGTATATTTGACATAATCAGGCAAGGAGTTTTGAAATTCTTTTTCGGGCTAATTATATTAATTACTACTGTACCGTTGGCATTTGCGCAGCGGCAGGCAGCCGCCTGGTATTTCGGTAACAGGGCGGGCCTGGTTTTTACTGCCGATACGGTAATGGCCGTGCTGAATAGCCAGATGATTACCGATGAGGGCTGCGCAACTTACTGCGATAGCAATGGCAGGCTTCTGTTCTATACCGACGGTATTAAGGTTTGGAACAGGCTCAACGCGCACATGCCCAATGGTATTAACCTTGCCGGCGACTCATCGGCCACACAGGCAGCTGTTATAGTACCGTTTATCAGCGATTCCAATAAATATTATATTTTTACTGTGGACAGGGAAGGCAACAGGAAAGGCCTGCAGTACTCCGTTGTGGATATGTCGGCAGATTTTGGTTTGGGCGATGTTACCGTAAAAAACCGCAGGCTGGAAAACCATGTAAGTGAAAAGCTTACCGCTGTAATGCACAGGAACCGCCGCGATGTATGGATCATCTCGCACCGCTGGAACAGCAGGCAGTTCGTGGCTTATCTTGTAACGGCAAATGGTGTAAATTCAATTCCGGTGGTTTCCGAAACCGGCTCTTACCATGGCGGCAATATGTATAATTCTATCGGTTACCTTAAAGCAGCGCCCAACGGCCGCAAGCTTGCCTCGGTTATACATGCTGTTGACGGTGAATGCCAGGTGCTTGATTTTGATAACGCTACCGGTGTAATTTCAAACCCCTTTAAACTTACCGGGCTTAAGCGACCGTATGGTGTAGAGTTTTCGGCCAACGGCACATTTTTATATACGGGCGATTATCATAATCCTTCACGTGTTTTCCAGTATCATTTATACAAAGGCGATTCCAATAAGATAAACAGCTCGCGTATTTTAATTGCATCGCTTAAAACCGGCGAAGGCATGGGCGCTTACCAGCTGGGCCCTGACCGGAAAATCTATATAACGCACTATAATAAGGCTAAGCTAAGCATTATTCACGATCCGGATAAAGAAGGCGGTGATTGTAATTTTGAGCTTGAAGGGAAGGATCTCCTGAAAAGGAACGCCATGCTTGGCCTGCCAAATTTTAACCAAAGCCTTTTTAGTTACGAAGTTATAACTGATTTTTTATCGGATACGGTTTGCCAGGGTAAGCCTACGGCTTTTATCGAGCGCAGCAACGCAAGCCCGTACCAGTGGCACTGGAATTTTGGCGATCCTGCCAGCGGCCCGGATAATATTTCCGACAAAAAAAACCCGACGCACATATATACCAGTGCCGGAAAATACTTTGCGAAGCTTACAACTACAGTGGCCGGTTACGAGTATGCTGTTACTAAACAAGTACTTGTGCTGGAAACGCCTGTAGTTGCGCTTGGAGAGGATGCAATATATTGCGCAGGTGATACCATAACGCTTAATGCCGGCAACAAACAGCAAAAAAACCAGGCGTTTTTGTGGAGCACCGGCGATACTTCCGCCAGCATAAAAGTGTACAGCTCCGGCAAATACTGGGCGCATGTTCGCATAGGCACCTGTATGCAAACCGATACTGTAAATATAGCTTTTGTAAATACAGATTCCATTAACTTAGGGAATGATACTTCTATATGCGAGCTGGCCAGCCTGTGGCTGAAAGGTAATTTGAACGGCGCAAAATATATGTGGAACAATGGCAGTACAGATGACTCCATTCGAGTAACGAAAACAGGCTGGTATAAACTAACGGCAAAGGTAGACAGATGTGTAGTTGCAGATTCGGTTTACGCAATGGTTTATCCTGAGCCTAAAGCATTTATAGGGCTGGATACTGCGCTTTGCGAATACGAAGAAAAAGAGCTTGATGCGGGCAGTTTCGGGCTGCAGTATTTATGGAACACCGGCGAAACTACCAGGAACATTACCGTGCAGAAACGAGGTACTTATTGGGTTAATATTTATACCGGCGAGTGCTTTTCCACCGATACAATTGTGCTGAGCGCCTGCCAGCCGGTTACTTATATTCCAAACGTTTTTACCCCTAATAATGATGGTATAAATGATGAGTTCAGGATTATTGGAAAAGATTTACATCAGTCGCAATTATTGATTTATAACCGCTGGGGCGAGTGTGTTTTTGAAAGCAACGATATAAACACCGGCTGGGATGGGCGCTATAAGGGTAACATGTGCCCGCAGGATACTTACTTATGGGTGTTGCGGTACAACAGCGCTTTAACCCCTAAAAAAGATTTTACCATGCTTAAAGGCCTTGTTCACCTGGTTGAATAAATATTTTACGCCTTTTGTATCATATAAAATAAAATGTAAAGTTTTACATATAAGCATCTGGCTGAAAATGCTTTATTGTTATTTTTATAAGCGTATCAACCCAAAAAAAATAATATTATGAAGAACCTGTTCGTTTTACTGCTGCTAACGGTTTTAACAGTAAAAGGCTTTGCGCAAACCATTAGCCAATATTATGATAAACGCAATTTTGCGGAAGTTATAAAGTTTGCGAAAGATGAAAATAAGCTGAGCGGTAACGAACTGTATATGGTGGGCTACGCTTATTTTGTGCAGGAAAACGACGCCAAGGCGATAGCGTTTTACGACAAAGCAATAAAAAAAGGACTCGATGAAGCCTATGTTTATTACTATAAAGCCCTGGCGCTACGGTACAGCAAACAATACAAAGAGGCTGTAAAAACATTTGATATCGCCATAGCCAGAGATCCGCAAAACCAGGAGTATGTTAGTGAAAAAGCGTTTTTATATTATTATAAAGAAGAATACGACGAAGCGCTGAAGCTTTTTGAAGCTGCCGCCACCATGCCGAACGATTTCCAGGCGCCGCATTATATGGTACCACATATATACCATTTAAAAGGGAATTACCAAAAAGCGCTTACAGGATATTATGATGCTTTAAAAAATATATCCAAAGAAAATAAATACTATACAACAACCCTTGCCGATATAGGCAAGCTGGAATATACGGTTACTAAAAACTATATAAAATCCGCAAAGGCTTACGCGGACATTGTGAATCTTAAACCGGCTGAGTATGATATTTACAGTAAGCTCATAAAATCTTACAACGCAGCCGGTATTTACAAGCGTGCGGATAGCGTTTTCCTGGTGCTGAAAGCTGCTTATGAACGTAACGAGCTCTCAAAATACTATACCGAATTTGGCAGCACAGCTATTGATGAATATGAATATAACGGCCAGAATATGACTGTTTACCGCTATTTTAAAGAGCCTAAAGAAATGCTTGATGTTTCCTACAAGGTTTACAGGTTAAATAAAGCCGGCGATAAAGTGGAGCGCACATTTATGGTTGAAAAAACAATAAAGTTCGATGATAAGGGCGCCAGCCACCTGCTTTGCGAGCGCGATAAATCAACCAATACACATAAAACATATGCTTATGGCTGGGCAGGTGACGAAATTCCGCTGGCCGATTTGAAAAAGGCTGTTGAGCTGGTGCTGGATGGTAAAATGAATCCTGCGGCATCATCCCGTTCAGGTAAATAGTTTTGTATAAAGCATATACGTTGGATTGCAAGGAATGATAAATATAATGCACCTTACAGGCCGGGTGAGCGGAATACTTATTTTTGCGGTACAGAATTCCAGTTTATAATTTTATCATACATGGTAAACCATTACCAGATTTCTATTACCTCGTACCATTAAAATTCATAAAAATAGAACTTCCACTTCCAGAAAGATTCAGATTATATTTCAGCTGGCTGCCATTCACTGAACCCGAACCCTTTGCTAAATAGTTTTTCCCACTTACAATTATATTCTGCGAAGGAATATCAAAAGTTGAACCTGATAATAAAACGCCATATAACTGGTCTTCGATTTTAATTATAGACCGATTCGTGCCATCTTGCATAATAACTGAATAGGCTCTTTGTGAACTGCCGTTTGCAGAAACTGTCCCAACATAGGTAGCATAGAAAAAAGACCTGGTTTCAATTTCACAATCTTCGCCTTGGGTCCATTACGGACATTCTTTTTTGCAGCCAAATGCCAGTACTGTTAATCCCGCAAAAAATATTATTCTGTGACAATTTTTAATACTTCACATACTTTATACAATTTAAAGCTGGAGCTTTTTTTTCGTGTTTTTTTTAAGATGATTATGCC
>DAIUCM010000027.1:0-32707 GCA_036846145.1 Bacteroidota bacterium | reverse complement strand
CTTTGTATGCTGTATAATAAATTATAGGCGCCTTTAAATGCTTAAAAACCAGGCTGCGGATAGAATTAATTGAGGCTTTTCACAATAGAAAAAACTGAAATTAATTTTAAATAGTGCAACATTGAATTTAAGATTTTAAAGGCGCCCAAAAATGGGTTACTATAATTTAAATTATAGAAGCTGCTTTTTCGAAAATGGTTTTAAAGTTAAGGCTGCTTTCTTCTTTTTCCAGGCCTTCTTCCATTAGCGCTTTAAAGTCTTTTATATTTTTCTTAATTATGCGCTCGGATAATCCGTTTAACAAAGCGCCAACTGCATCGCCTAATGCGCCAGCCGGCGGATTATAGCTTATTCTTACATGCACTTCGGTGCCTTCACCATCCGGCAGTTCAGCGAAGTGTACATGGCCTGCGTTCTCAATATCGGCATTTTCCAGGCTTTGCCATACAATAAGCTGGTTAGGAATTTCTTCTACAATCTCTGCTTCCCAGTACAGTTTTCCCATATCAGCAGGTATTTTGGCTGTCCAGTGAGAGCGTGTATCGCTAATCTCGCGCACATCTTCCAGGTGAGTCATAAACTGTGGTAAATTTTCCAGCGTTCTCCAGAAATTATATACATCTTCTATCGGCCTGCGAACTACAACACTTGTGGAAACTGATAAACCTTCAGCCGCATCAGCAGAAGTATCTATACCCATAGCTTCCTGCACAGGGCAAAAACCCGTCGCGCCGCGCGCAATAAGTCCGCCGCCTAACGCAAGCATGGCATAGCGCCAGTTTCCGCCGCGGCGGGTTGTTAACGCAACAGCCGCAATAGCCGCCCCTGCAGCAGCTGAAACCAGCCTGCCGGTATTCCCCATATTCACTATACTGTTAGTTGTATCTACAGGCGAGCCTATTTGCCTTGATTTTGTTTGAAATGTTTGTGTTGACATATTTATTAAGGTTATTATTTTGCAGGTATAACCACAATTGTTTTATTAAGTTGAATATTAGTTGTTTTTCTCTATAATGGTAAACTCATCAATGCGCGTACCAAAGCATTTTTTGCTGAAGCTTTATATGCAGCAAACTGTTTAAAAAATTTTTGTAATTATCAATGAACGTTTAGCGCAAACTTTGTTCATATATTCATGAAATTCAAAATTATACTTCTGTTAAATACAATGGTTTGCCTGCTGCTTTTAAGCTGCCAGACCAACCTTGAGAACCAGGCCCTGGCATCAAACCTGTCAGCAGGCAATATTTTATCTGCGGATGATGATGAAAACTTTGCCCTGGAAAGAAACCAGTTAAATAATGCTTCCTGGTTCCGGGAAATGTACGATGCTTATGAGCCGGATAAAAATGCCATTTCAGCCATTGAAAAGCATAGAAACGATATAAAATTTGTAGTGTTCGGTGGTTCATGGTGTTCAGATACGCGCAAGGCATTGCCTAAATTCTACAAAGTTGTAGAGCAGGCGAATGTGCAAGCCAGTAAAATAGAATTGTATGGTGTAGATCATGATAAAAAGTCGCAGGAGAATGGTGGTAAAGGTAAATCCAGGAGCGATGAATTTGGGATAAACCGTGTGCCGGAATTCATAGTTTTTTATAAAGAAAAAGAAGTTGGCCGATTGAATGAAAAACCAAGTAAAAGCCTGGAAGAAGATTTGGCGAAAATGCTAAATAAGCAGTAGTTTGATACGCACGCACTTGGATGATATGCATATATATAACTGCAGAAAAATGCTTTAATTATAATATTAACACACATTGAATGTGGTATTTTTTATCTATGAATATTCAACATTTTTTAGTTTACACCTTTGTTTTAATTAGCATTACCGCATGTAAATCTGGCCATAAAATTTCTGCAAACGATAAAAATACACCAACTGCCATGCAATCTGCCGCAGGAGAAACCGAAGATTTTATATTAACCCGTGAGAAACTGAATGATACAATAAAGTATCCATGGTTTAAGAAGGATTATGAATCTTATAAGCCAAAATCATTGAGTTGGAACAGCATAAGAGATAATCGTAAGCATTTGAGTTTTATAGTAATTGGCGGTTCCTGGTGCGATGATACACATTTGTGGCTTCCAAAATTTCTGAAAACTATTGAAGGAGCAGGCGTAAGGCAGAAAAATATCAGGATTTATGGAGTTGACAGGGATAAGAAATTCCCGGGAAGTACCAGGAATAAAACTGCTCCTGAAACAGATTATAAGGTTGATCGGGTACCAGTATTTATAGTTTTATATAAAGACAAAGAAATTGGCAGAATAACAGAAAGTGTGCGCAATAGTGTTGAGGATGATATTTTACAGATATTAAAAGATGCTGAGTTAAATAGCCTGAAAAAGTAGCTTACATATAGGCATGTTGTTAAAAATGCTTTATTTCAGAGATAAATATATTGTTCATATTATCTTTGCCCAATGCAACTACCTCAAGCAATAACTGTAAAAGAAGCCGCCGAATTACTAAATTGTACGTACAAAGGCAATGGCGATATCTTTATAAGCGGCTTAAACGAAATACATAAAGTTACCAACGGCGATCTTACTTTTGTAGATGTTCCCAAATATTATTCCAAAGCATTAAACTCCGCTGCAACAGTAATCCTCATCAACCAGGAAACAGATTTTCCTGAAGGTAAAGCCTTAATAATAAGCAACGAGCCTTTTACGGATTACAACAAACTGGTTGCGCATTTTCGATCGGAAGAAAAACCTGCAAAATTCAGCCACTGGAATAAATTTGCTATAGGTGAGAATGTAGAAATTGGAGAGAATGTACAGATTTTTCCGGGCGTTGTAGTTGGCAATAACATAAAGATTGGCAACAACTGTATTTTGTACCCGAATGTGGTTTTATATGATGATGTTACTTTAAAAGATGATGTAATTATCCACGCAAATTCTGTGATTGGCGGCCATGCATATTACTATAAAAACCGCAAAACTCATTTTGAGAAACTGCAAAGCTGCGGCCGTGTAATTATTCATAACGGCGTAGAAATTGGCGCAAGTTGTACTATAGATAAAGGAGTTAGCGGCGATACCATTATTGGCGAACATACAAAATTAGATAACCAGGTACATGTTGGCCATGGTGTTGTGATTGGTAAATTGTGCCTAATCGGTGCGCAGGTTGGTATTGGCGGAAAAACCATTATCGAGGACGAAGTAATTATTTGGGGACAAGCCGGAATTACCAAAGATATTACCATTGGCAAAGGCGCTGTAATTTCAGCACAAAGCGGCGTAAGTAAATCGCTGGAAGGCGGAAAAGCTTATTTTGGATCACCGGCGCAGGAAATAAGAAAAGTGCAGAAAGAAATGGCCTGGCTGCGCAGAAATGCTAATGAAAAATAAATTTTTCCATATATACTTTTGCAAAAAAATGCTTATGTTTGGTAAAATTTTTATTATATGTTAAGAATTTTAACTTCTCTGTTATTCCTGCTGCCATTTACTTTAGCTGCGCAAACAGGATCAACTTTTAGTATTGGTACCGGATTATTCTTTTTTGGCGGAAATGCTGCAGTTAAAAATTCATTTTTAGTTTCAGATAATACAAAGAATACGAGTTATATTAATAATCCATATGGTAAAAAGCCAGGCTTTTCTTTTAATATTTCTCAAGATATACATCGTTGTACAAAAAACAGGTTTTTATTTGGTATGAGCCTGGGCGGCAATTACCTGAGGGCTATCAGTAACCTCGAACAAATTGATTATACAAGCGAAAACCTGGCCACTGTACAATCGAAAGCAGTATTTAGAATATATGATGCTGCCGTATTGCCCTACATTGGTAAAAGGTTTAAAATTAATGATTTAGAAGTAGATATTGCCGGTGGTGCGGAGTTTGCTTTTCCTGTGTATTCAGAAGAAAAGGCAGAAATTAAAACCAGAGCTGGTTATAAAATACAAACGGAACGAAAAAGAAATGTGATTTCGAGAGATATCAGGCCTACTTTAAGAATTAATACCTTTTATAATAATGTAGGTTTTTTCGCTTCATATTCACATGGCCTGAGCAATTATGCTATCGAAATATCTGGTGCTGATCCTGTTATTAATTCAAGAATTATAAAGTTTGGCTTTAATTACAGATTCCAAAAATCATAATTTTCAGTTTCAAAAACTTCCATATTTTCACAAAATCTGCATCAATAATTTCCAATAGTTTCGATTTATTCAAAAGATAATCTTTGGTAAAATATTTACCATATGTTAAGAATTTTAAGCTTTTTGTTATTAATTCTGCCATTTACTTTAGCTGCGCAAAAAGAAATTACACTCAATTTCGGAAAAGGATCGTTCCATTTCATTGGTTCATCGGCAATAAAGAATTCAAGTTTTATTGTTGATGGAAATTAGTTTTATTACACAGGATTTTATCCTTATGGTAAAATTCCAGGTAATGCATTTAACCTTTCAGCCAATTTTCAGAAAGTAGATTCATCCAACTTTATTTACGGTTTTATTGGAAGTTTAGATTATCTCAACACTATAGTTCATGCAGATCAAATAGAATTAGATTCCTATTATAACCATGTCAGCAGCATACCTTGAAAAGTGGTTAATACGATCTACGAGGTTTCTTTTTCTCCATTTATTGGCAAACGAATAAATACCAGTAACATTAACCTGGATATTACTGGTGGAATTGAATTTGCAATTCCATTTCATTCGGAAAGTTATACACAAGTGGCGGAACCTGACGGGAATAATAGGTCTGTAAAAATGAAAAGAGAATTTCAGACAGAAACTTTTGATTTTCGCCCAACTATCAAAATTACAGGCTCTTACAGGAGATTTGGAATGTTCTTTCAATATTCCAATGGTTTAAATAATCATGCGCCTGTCCATTACGGAGATATTGTACGTGTCAGGTTGACAAGATTTGGGGTAAGTTATTGGATTTGTAAACCCTGAATGGTTGAATGTTCTGGGTTGACTTCCAATTCCGCAAAATCCTCGTCTGTAAACAACTTCCCCTGCACATAATTCTGTATCGGCGCATAAGTTAAGCGATGAAAAGGCGAAATGCCATGTTTATTGATTCCTTCGTAATGGGTTTTGGTGCCGTAGCCCATATTGGTTTCCCAGCCATAATGCGGATGCTCAAGGTGCAATTGTTTCATTAAAGCATCCCTGTGCGTCTTGGCAAGAATGGAAGCCGCGGCAATGGAGGCAATTTTACCATCGCCTTTTACAATACAATGGTGCGGAATATCGGTGAAATTATAAAATCTGTTTCCGTCAATCAGCAAATTTTCCGGCTTTAAGGTTAAAGATTCTACAGCCTGGTGCATGGCTTTAAAACTTGCGCGAAGGATATTTATTTTATCAATTTCTGCATGATCAACCACACCAACTGCCCATGCCAACGCTTTTTTACGGATGATTTCCGCAGCTACTTCGCGTTGTTCTGCAGTGAGTTTTTTAGAATCGTTCACCCATTTTGTCTGGAATCGCGCAGGGAGAATTACAGCGGCAGCAACTACAGGTCCGGCCAGGCAGCCGCGACCGGCTTCATCGCAGCCAGCTTCCAAAACACCTTTGTTATATTGCAATTTTAGCTTCTTCACCACCGAAAATTTCTATTTTTGAACCAAATTACACAAATTCCATATATTGGAATGCGAAAAAATGCTTTATGGCCGATTTCAGAGATACTTTATACGAAAAATACTTCCAGACACAGAATGGCCGCAGGCATAACAGCGCGAATTTAAAACAAAAGATCCAGGACAATTGGTTGCAGCTGGAAGGTGAAATTTTGCCTCTACTGCCACAAAACAAAGATCTGCGTATTTTGGATCTCGGTTGCGGCTACGGCGAATTGCTTATGCTTCTGAACGCCAAAGGTTATAAGAATACGGAAGGAATTGACATCAGCCCGCAACAAATAGAAATGGCGAAAGAACTAAATGTACCCAACGTACAAGTTGCCGATGCTTTCGCATATCTCGAATCTCAAAAAAATGCTTTCGATGTAATTACCGGGATTGATATTATTGAGCATTTCTCAAAAGATGAATTGGTAAGGCTTTTAGGTTTGATTCGGGAAGCTTTAAAACCAAACGGAATTGCAATTTTCCGAACACCGAATATGGATGCTCCGTTTACCTCAACTTATGCGTTTGGCGATTATACCCACCAAAGTTTCCTTAATTTATCATCTGCCGAGCAATTGTTTAATTCCTTATCATTTAGTAGGGTAGAAGTGCTAGATTCTTATATAAAAGTAAAAGGAGCATTAAAAGAAGCGATCCGGAAAATTGCCTGGTTTAAAGTTGTCTTATTTTCTAAACTCATATTATTCGCCAGTGGTAAAAGCACCAAAGGCGTTTTATTTACGCCGAATTTAATTATTAAAGTAGTGAAGTAGCTTTTAACAAATTAGGATAATTTGTGAATTAAATGTCGTTTAGTTCAGGTTATTTCAAGTGCTTCGGTATAATTCAATTTGAGTTGCAATGCAAATTTCTGCCCTTCAAAGCCGGGCGAGCTTGTTACTTTGGCTTAGCCCAAAGTAACCAAAACCTAAGGCTTTAAATTATAAGCTAAAAATAGCTGTAAAGCATTTTCTACCTGCAACCGGAGCCGCCATTCCTTTTAGTGCTTGTTGTTATATTGCATTGCCTCGCCGGTTGCTATGTAAGTTCAGGTTGCTGTAATTCAACATTAACCATTTACAATTCACCATTTGAGTAAATGCTTTAAAGCTATTTTCTTAACGCTTATAATTTAAGGCCGTTCCATCGCATTGATACCAAAATGATAGATTCTTTTGATTTTATTTCATATCTCACAATAGCAATTTGTTGAGCTTAGCCCTGAAGGGGCGAAATAACACAGCCTGGGGCAACGCCCTAGGGTAGTATGTTTATTCGATCATTCAATCATTTCCTCCTTCGCTCTTATCTCTCAAAAAATACCTGCTAATTCCTCAATTTCCCTTTAATTTGCAGATAATATTTCAAACACAAAAATCTCATGGCTGAAAGTGTAAAAGCATATATAGAAACGCATAAAGATCGTTTCCTGAATGAATTAATGGACATGTTGCGCATACCAAGCGTAAGTGCAGATCCTAAGTTTAAAGAAGATGTTTTCGAAACGGCGCAATATGTTCGCGACCGATTGGTGGAAGCAGGAGCGGATAATGTAGAGATTTGTCCTACAGATGGTTACCCGGTTGTTTATGGCGAGAAAATGGTTGATCCGAAACTGCCAACCGTTTTGGTTTATGGCCATTACGATGTTCAGCCGGCCGATCCTTATGAATTATGGGATTCTCCGCCGTTTGAGCCGGTAATTAAGGATGGAAAAATATACGCGCGTGGTGCCTGCGACGATAAAGGCCAGATGTACATGCACGTAAAAGCTTTCGAATATATGATGAAGAACGATGCGCTTGCCTGCAACGTAAAATTCATGATAGAAGGCGAGGAAGAAGTTGGTTCTGCAAACCTGGGAACATTCATCAAGAATAATAAAGAAAGGCTGAAGTGCGATGTGGTTTTGCTTAGTGATACCAGCATGATCAGCAATGAAATTCCATCTGTTACGGTTGGTTTGCGCGGATTAACTTACGTTGAGGTTGAAGTTACCGGCCCAAGCCACGATCTTCACTCAGGTACTTACGGCGGCGCTGTTGGTAATCCGGTTAACGCGCTTTGCGAAATGATCGCCAGCCTGATCGACCCGAAAACAAGAAAAATTACCATTCCTGGCTTTTATGATGATGTTGCTGAACTGACCGAGGAAGAGAAAAAGCTGATGAGCGAAATTCCGTTCGATATGGACGAATACAAACAGGAGCTGAAAATTGCAAACACGCGCGGTGAAGAAGGTTATTCTGTAATTGAGCAGACTTCTACCAGGCCAACATTAGATGTAAACGGAATTAAAGGCGGTTATATCGGCGAAGGCGCTAAAACGGTTCTGCCAAGTAAAGCTTCCGCTAAAATAAGCATGCGTTTGGTGCCAAACCAGAAAACGGAGAAAATAGCTGATCTTTTTGCATCGCATTTCAAGTCAATAGCGCCGGATTCTGTAAAAGTGGATGTTAGCTATCACCATGGCGGCGATCCGGTTGTTGTGCCAATTGATTGCGATGAATACCGTGCAGCAGCAATGGCTTACGAGGAAACTTTCAGCCGCAAGCCAATTCCTACACGCGCAGGCGGCTCTATTCCTATCGTTAAATTATTCGAAGAAGAATTAGGCATAAAATCTATCATGATGGGTTTTGGTTTGGACAGCGATCTTATTCATTCGCCAAATGAGAATTTCGGAATTTATAATTACCTGAAAGGAATTGAAACTATTCCCGGTTTTTATAAATATTACGCGCAGCTGAAAAGGCAAAACGGCTAAGCATTTTTCAATAACAGTATATATGCAAAAAGGCGGTTCAGTATTGAATCGCCTTTTTTTATTCCTTCATATTTTTTATTTCAATTAAATGAGCAAATCTCGCTGTTCGGAATTTGTAATGCAAAACGGTATGGTACCAGGATTTGTAATGTTTTAGCAGATTTAATTCAGCTTCTTGCTCGTTAAACAATTTTACAAACTCTCTGAAATCCTGCTAAACATCTTATCCGAATGCTATATATTGTTGATGTATTGTTTCATTTGTGGCGAGTCTTTATGTGAGGTTTTGCTAATCCGGTAAGCATAATCGGTTTGCTTATTTTTCAGCAATATAACTTTAATTACTTTTCCATATATATAATATATAAAAAATACTTTTACAGGCTGAAACCAAATCTAAGCACCAGCGGGCTAAAATAGCGATAAGGAAAAATCTGGCGGTTTTGCTCAAAATTCAGGTTATACAGCGCAGTAATATTTACAAAAGAGCGCGAGCCAACCTGCGAACGGAAACCACCGCCAACCAGTGGCGTATAAACAGTTGCGCGCGCATTGGGATTAAACGGCGCGCGAAAATCAGGAACATTCAATATTTCATACTCCGCGTGTGCAAAAAACTGTGGTAAAATATTGAACTGTGAAAAACCGCGGCCACCATACAAGCTGTAACGTTCGCGGTAAACTACGCCATTGCTTTCATATCGCCAGCCCAGGTAATTGTACGTTGCCCCAATACCGGCCTGCCATTTGTCTGTTATCCGGTAACCAACCATCGGCGAAATATCTACAAATGATGCACGCCCGAATGAAGCGCCAAAATTGCCGCCGAAAGTGAGCCTTTTAGCGAATGCGCGCCATTTCGAGCTGTCGTTTGCTACATCGGCCTCATCATTGCCGGAACTTTCGTTCTGCGGCGTTTTCTTATAACGCTGCGCAAGTACAGGCTGCCAGAAAAGTAAAAAAAAGCCCACGCACAAAAACAAGGCAATATTTATTTTTTTCATATATAGCGGATCAAAAAAATGGTTATTATGTCTTATTCGTATGCAAGTTAACAGCCAAAATGCTATATAGTGCGCAATTTGGGCAGAAGTATTTTTCCTGAATTGCCAATATGGCTTTTTTACATAAATACATTGTGCCAAAAATGCTCTCTTTGGGTTTGGTTCTGATTTTGAATTTATGCAACAAAAAAATCAAAATTTAAAGACCTATGAATTTTAATAATTTCACATTAAAAGCACAGGAAGCTATACAAAAAGCGCAGGAAATTGCCTCAGCCAATACAAACCAGGCAATAGATACCGCACATATCATGAAAGGGCTTTTGTTAGTGGATGAAAACGTAATTGGTTATCTGTTAAAGAAACTGAATGCGAATCCAACCAGAATCAGCGATCAGATGGATGAT
The DNA here is from genome assembly GCA_036846145.1 of Bacteroidota bacterium. Taxonomy (GTDB): domain Bacteria; phylum Bacteroidota; class Bacteroidia; order CAILMK01; family CAILMK01; genus DAIUCM01. The sequence continues at coordinate 22,905 of DAIUCM010000027.1, read as the reverse complement.
ATGATCAATAAATTCGCGAAAGTAAGTGGTGGCGGTAATCAATACCTTTCCGGTGAAGCAAATAATGCCTTACAAAAAGCGCTTTCTTACTTAAAAGAATTTAAAGACGAATTTGTATCTGTCGAACATATTTTACTTGGCCTTTTATCTGTAAACGATAATGTCGCCAAGCTTTTAAGAGAAAATGGCGTGGTTGAAAAAGACCTCAAACAAGCTATTATCCAATTGCGAGGCGGAAACCGTGTAACGGACCAGAACGCCGAAGCAAAATACAACGCGCTGGAGAAATATGCCAAAAACCTGAACGAAATGGCGCGTTCCGGCAAGCTAGATCCGGTTATTGGACGAGACGAGGAAATTCGCCGTGTAATTCATATTCTTAGCCGCAGAACGAAGAACAATCCTATATTAATTGGTGAGCCAGGTGTTGGTAAAACTGCCATTGCAGAAGGTATTGCTTTCCGTATTATTGATGGCGATGTTCCTGAAAACCTGAAAAATAAAACCGTTTACAGCCTTGATATGGGAGCACTCATTGCAGGTGCTAAATACAAAGGTGAATTTGAGGAACGATTAAAAGCGGTTGTAAAAGAAGTGCAGTCTGCCGAAGGTGAAATCATATTATTTATAGATGAAATTCATACTTTGGTTGGCGCCGGTGCAAGTGAAGGAGCTATGGATGCTGCGAATATCCTGAAACCGGCTTTGGCGCGAGGTGAGTTGCGTTCCATCGGTGCCACAACTTTAAACGAGTACCAGAAATATTTCGAGAAAGATAAAGCTTTGGAGCGCCGCTTCCAGAAAGTGCTGATTGATGAACCAACCGTTGAAGATGCTATTTCTATTCTCCGCGGATTGAAGGAGCGTTATGAAACATATCATAAAGTTCGCATAAAGGATGAAGCTATTATTTCTGCAGTTGAGCTTTCCAGCCGATATATAACCGATCGTCATTTGCCGGATAAAGCCATAGATTTGATTGATGAAGCAGCTGCAAAAGCACGTATTGAAGTGGATTCTTTACCGGAAGAGCTGGATGAACTGGAACGCAGAATTCGCCAGCTGGAAATTGAAAGGGAAGCTATAAAACGTGAAAAAGACGAGCGGAAACTGGAAAAAATTGGCGCTGAGCTGGCAGAACTGAACGATAAAAAGAACCAGATCCGCAGCCGCTGGCAGGAAGAGCGTGATATTATTGACCAGCTGCAGAAAACCCGCGAATCTATAGAACAATATAAGCTGGCTGCAGACCAGGCAGAACGTGCAGGTGATTTCGGTAAAGTAGCGGAATTGCGATACGGAAAAATAAAGGAAGCAGAAGCGAAACTGGCTGATTTACAGAAGCAAATTGAGGCAACACATCAGAAATCTACTCTAATAAAAGAGGAAGTGGATGGTGAAGATATTGCCAGTATTGTTAGCCGCTGGACTGGAATTCCCGTAAACAGAATGCTGCAAAGCGAGCGCGAAAAATTGTTGAATATGGAAGAGGAACTACATAGGAGAGTTGTTGGACAGGAAGAAGCCATTGAAGCTATTTCGGATGCAGTTCGCAGGAATCGATCCGGGCTTTCTGATCCTAAAAAACCAATTGGTTCTTTTATTTTCCTGGGCACAACCGGCGTTGGTAAAACCGAACTGGCGCGCGCTTTGGCGGAATTCCTCTTTAACGATGAGAACATGATGACGCGTATTGATATGAGCGAATACCAGGAACGTCATGCAGTTTCCCGACTGATTGGTGCGCCTCCGGGTTATGTGGGTTACGAGGAAGGCGGGCAATTAACAGAAGCCGTTCGTCGCAAACCTTATAGTGTTGTGTTGCTGGATGAGATCGAGAAAGCGCATCCTGATGTATTCAATATCTTATTACAGGTGCTCGAAGATGGAAGGCTTACCGACAATAAAGGCCGCGTAGTGAATTTCAAGAATACCATTATTGTAATGACATCAAATTTAGGTTCTCATATTATTCGTGAAAACTTCTCGAAAGCCAGCGAATCAACCATGTACGGTATTATTGAAACTACCAAAATGGAAGTGATGGATCTTTTGAAATCAACTATTCGTCCGGAATTGCTGAACCGTATTGATGAGATCATCATGTTCAAACCATTGATGCGAAATGAGATCAAACATATTGTTGAAATTCAGATCAATAGCTTGAAGAAAATGCTTGCGCAAAACGATGTGAAGATTGAAGTAACCGATAAAGCTTTGGAAAAACTCGGTGAAATGGGCTACGAACCTGAATTTGGCGCGCGGCCATTAAAGCGGGTTTTACAGAAAGAAGTGATCAATAAGCTATCAAAATACATCCTCGCCGGTAAAGTGGATAAAAACGAAAGCATTGTGATTGATGCGGATCATCATGACGAGATCGTTTTCCATAACATGCAGGAAGCTTAATTTAAAGGCGAATGGTGAATTGTAAATGGTGAATTGATTTGCTGTGACATCAGGCAAAGCATTTTTTGAAGAAATGATATATGGAAAAACCGGCTGTGATTAAGTTCATAGCCGGCTTTTGTAAAATTGTAATTTATATAACGTGAACGCGTGAATTTGTTGACAATGGCGCACGTATTTACGCGTGCCTCTAATTTTCTTTTAGAATATAATTTAATTCCGAATACTTTTAAAACGCAGAAATACAGATGATTAATTCTCGAGTTCACGTTAACAAAACAATTGATTAATTAAATTAATGCAAAAATAAAAATGGCCGGAATTTTCATCCCGGCCATTTCCATATATAAGTTATCGAAAAAATGCTTTTTTATTGCTTTGTAAATTTGTTTGTTTTTACTACACCGTTCCTGTCTGTAATTCTTGCAATATATAAACCCGGCGGCAATGTTTCAATATTTACTGTTCTTGCTGTACCGGTAAGATTGGTGTAAAGCACTTTCTGACCGCTGATGCTTAAGATTTCAATTTGGTTATAGCCAAATGTTTCTATATCAAAGTTCAATACTTTTTGTGCCGGATTAGGATAAACTGGAGCATGGTCGGTAATAACAGAAAGATTATTTCCTTTAATACCTAATGCCCTTGCATCTACAGTTAGTGTAATAGTGTCTCTGTGTTCTTTACCAGTTTCCCAAACAACCAGACGCATGGTTGAAACACTGGCGCTAGGCTTAGGCGTAGCAAGCAGTTTAAACTCAGAAACAGAATCGGCAGTAGCATTTGGGTAAAACGGCGGGCTGAATGCGTCCGGAATTGTATTATGGCAAAGATAAGGATCGCAAAGGGCTACCATATCCCAGTTATTGCTGGTAAAACCATTTTCCAGCATAAGCCAGCTCATTTCAAGCGTATCTGTAGTATTGTTTCTTAGCTTCACATAAACGGCAAGTTCTTCGTGGCTTTTTGCAATAACTGTGGTATCCTTAGTGCCTAGGAAAGAATAATTCTGCTGCGCGTTTGCTGTAAAACTTATGCCTGCCATAATTAACAGTAATACGAGACATTTTTTAGTGATAGTATATATGTGCATACGGTTATAAATTAATTGACAATTTTCAAATTTAAGAAAAAAATATGGCAATAGATGTTATAACATATGCAATTATATGATTAGCATTTGTTTTTGTTTGGCCGAGTGGTAAGAGTTTCTTTCTATTTCCCAGTCGCGGTCATGAGTATCATCATGCTTTCTGTAGTAGTGTTCAGGGCAATCCTGGCAGCTGAGGCCACGTTCCGTCATCATCCATTTATAGCCTATCATTTTACCATCGTAAGTATTTGTAGTATTGTCTATATCGTAAATAATATGCTCCATGCCTCTTTTCATAATTATGGTTTGCCCAACCGGTACTTTAAGTATAAGCTTTACGGCTTGCGCGCGCCATTTTGAATTATCCTGCAGCTCAAACAACTTGTCGAATATTATCTGCGAATCGTTATAATTAATATTGTATTTGATCTTAGAGGCGTTCAGGCGAGCTTCTTTATCGCTGCTGCCGTGCGCCGAAAACTCTTTTATAAGCTCCATTTTACCGGTTTCCGATTTTACAATATCCAGTTTTACATCCCGCAAAATATCGGATTTATTAACTTTTACGCGCATCATCTTCTTGTCATCGGGCTGGTTATAGCTAATTTGTATTTCCCTTAAGCCTAAGGTATTGTTCAGTTCAAGATATAAAGGGTTAGTTTTTGGCGTAGGTAATTCAACATTCTCAACCAGGGTTTCTTCCCGGCCAAAATTATTAATGGCTCTTACGCTTGTTACCGCAACCAGGCCTATTCCGGTAAGCCAGGCCATTACCAGCGCCATGCCTATCCATTTATTACTGTATTTTATATTAAAAATAATTCTTACAGCAAAATACAACAGCGCAATTACAGGAATGCCGAACAACAGGGTAAACCCCAGGCTGCCAAAAAGCATATCATTGCGTGTATCAAAAATATCGTACATAAAAGCCGGTAGCTTCATGGCAATTACACCCCAGAAACCAAGCAGGCTTATAATTAATCCAATAAGAATAACGCCGGCAACAAACACAAAAAATATAGCCAGTATTTTCAGCAGTATCATCAGCAGCGGTTTTAATACCCTTACGAGATCATTCGCCAGGCTGGTAAAGAAATTGCTGAGCTTACTTGTATCGGTATTTTTCAGCTCATCGCCCCAGGCATTCACACGGCCCTGGAACTCGTTAAGATTCTCTTTTACCGTTCTTTCTATATTGCTCACGTTTACACGTTCGCCTTTCATCTCCAGTTTTTCACTGGGCGTTTTCGCCAGCGGAATTATGATCCATAAAATAATATACAGCAGTAATCCTGAGCCAAAGCCGAAGAAAGCGACAACAAATATAAGCCTGAGAATGAGCGGATCTATAGCGAAATAATTGGCAATGCCGCTGCAAACACCGCCAAGTATCTTATCATCAGGGTTGCGGAAAACGCGCCTTGAGCCTGTGTATGCGGCGTGTGTGTAAGTTTGTCCTCCGCCAGTTTGCGAGGTTTTTGCGTTTTCCGCATCACCCATATCTTCCGGCTTTCCCATGGCTGCCATTACGGCGTTAACGTCTTCCTGTGTTACAACCTCGCGTTTTACTTTCATGCGCTCCAGTAGCATTTCGGCTATGCGCGCCTCTATATCACTTAAAATTTCATCGCGGCCTTCTGTACCGGAGAAATGTAGTTTTAAAGCATCGAGGTAATTTTTTAAAGTAAGATAAGCGTGCTCATCTACATTGAATATTATGCCGTTGATGCTGATGCTGATTATCTTGTTCATATAATTTGGTTTTGGCTTTTTTAATTTGTTGATTTTTTGGTGGTTGTGTTTACGGCTTCAATCAGCTCCTGCCAGGTGAGGTGCAATTCATCGAGGAATTTTTCTCCTTCTGCCGTAAGCTTATAGTATTTGCGTGGCGGGCCGGATACGGATTCTACCCAGTTGTAACTTAAAAGGCCTGCGTTTTTCAGCCTGGTAAGCAATGGGTAAAGCGTACCTTCAACCACCAGCAGCTTTGCTTCTTTCAGCTTCTCAATAATATCGGAAGCGTAAATCTCATGGCTCGAAATCAATGCTAATATACAATATTCAAGCACGCCTTTCCGCATCTGGGCTTTGGTATTTTCTGCATTCATAAAACAAAGATATAAAATAAAAGGTACTATGCAATACATAGTACCTTTTATTTTAAAAATATTTTTTAAAGTGTTGATAATCAAGTAATATAAATATTTTTTTATCCGGAAGACAATGTTATAAATAGAAAGGGAAGGTTTTTTATTAAGCAATTTTGGCCCGGCCTTACGGCTTAAAGCATTTTTCTCCAAAAGTATATATGGGCTTTTCTGTAATTTTAAGATAAAGAATGAAAAGTAATTAACAACCGGTTCAAAGTACTGTGAATGAAGTGTTTATGTGAAATGTTGCAGCCATTTGCGCCGGGTTTTCAGAATCGCCTAAGCGGAAATGGACCGATGCATAAGCAGGAACAAGTGAAAAAATAAGTATATTTGAATGAATGTAGCCTGGTTAAGCATTTTTTCACGTGCTTATATATTCATGGCTGGAAACAGGCTAAGTTGCGGAGGTTTTCAAAGCGAAAGTTTCCGTTTAGTGAATAAAAGAGTTTGGTTAAACTGACGACATTGATAATTAAATAGCGCATTTAAGTTATAGAGAATGAGTTTTTTACAAAGATTTACAAAGTTTTCGGCAATATTGGCTTGCGGGTTAATTTCAACAAATACGGCTTACTCACAAAGCTGGCAAAGCAAAATAAGCAACGATTCAAACTTCTTTGAGATCCGGAATACTTTCGACGAATATTATGTGGCGCCCGCTGATAAACCGGCCGGTGATGAGAAGCAGTTTAAAAGATGGGCGTACATTATGGGCCCGCGCGTTACCGGAAATAACGGAATGCCAATTGCGCCGGATATCATATATACCGAGTGGAAAAAATACCTCGCTAAAAACCCATTACCGGCATCGAGCGGAAAAAATAACGCCTGGGTTTACGCAGGGCCGAAAACAACGCCAACCCGAGGAGGCGGAAACGGCCGTATAAACTGTTTAAAATTCCATCCCGATAATACAGAAATCATGTGGGCGGGAACACCGGCCGGCGGCTTATGGAAAACGGTAAATGGCGGAAAATCATGGGAAACAAAAACCGATAACCTGCCAAATCTTGGTGTAACGGATATTGCCATCAATCCACGCTACCCCGATTCTATTTTTATGGCCACGGGCGATGGCTTTGGTTACAGCATTGGTAATGGAAATTTCTGGGGCGGTACTTACAGCATGGGTGTTCTGCTTTCAACAAACGGCGGCGAAACCTGGCAGGAAACAGGCCTGAACTGGCAGCGTAACCAAACCCGGCAGATCCATAAATTATTGATGCATCCACAAGACCCTAACAAGCTGTACGCCACTACAAATACAGGAATTTGGGCGAGCGTAAATGCGGGTAAGGACTGGCAGATGATAAAGAGCGGCAACGGTTTTAAGGATCTTATCTATCATCCAACAAAAGCAGGCTGGATGGTAGCCTCAACCAGTACGGCAATATTTTATTCAGCTGATACGGGTAAAACCTGGCTCAGTTCAGAGGTAAAATTCAGCCGCCCAACAATTGCGCTTGCCATGGCTTACGCTCCCAGCGCCGATTCAATAATTTATACCCTTGTAAATTATTCGCCAAACAACGGCGGCCTTTATAAATCAACCGATTACGGCGTAACTTTTACCGAGCAGCCGGGCTTTATATTTACTACTTTCCAGGGCTGGTACGACCTAGCCATTGGTGTTTCGCCTGTTAATCCCCACCGGGTAATAATAGGCGGACTGGATATGATGAGAACAGATAATGCAGGGCAGGAGTGGAAAACAATTTCGGACTGGTACAACTGGCCGCTTACCTATTATGTTCATGCCGATCATCGTGCAATTGTTTTTTATCCTGGAAAAAACGATTCATTTTTATCTGTTAACGATGGCGGCGTTTTCAGAACATATAATGGCGGCCAAACATGGACCAATATAAGCAGCAATATACAGGCGCTGCAATTCTATAAAATAGGAAGTATGCCATCGCATGAAGGAACGTTATTTGCCGGTGCGCAGGATAACGGTGTTAATCGCGGAAAATCTGGCAGCTGGCAACAGGTTATGGGTGCAGATGGTATGGAAATTGTTGCCTCGCATGCCGATCCCAACATCGTTTACGCCTCTACGCAGAATGGAAATCTTTCGAAATCATTTAACGGCGGCTCCAGCTTCACAAAATCAATTTACCCTACAAAAAGCAGTTGGGTAACACCTGTTGAAATGGACAGATACGATGCCGATGTGCTTTACTTTGGTGCAAGGCACCTGTATAAAACAGTTAATGGGGGAGATAGCTGGGAAAATATTACACCCGGCCTTAATGTGGCCGGTGAAATTACCAGTATTGAACTTACTGCAGATCCTAAAATATTGTACATTGCGCATACGACCTCAAACGCAGCATCGGCCATAAGGTTAAGAAGAACCCTGGACAACGGCAAGACCTGGACGCTGATAAACAAGGGATTACCGGCAGGAAATCTTTATTTGTCTGACATTGCGAGCGACCCGAAAGATCCTGAACATATCTGGATCACAATATCCGGTTACAATGCTGCAAACAAGGTTTTTGAATCGAAGGATGCCGGGAATACCTGGGAAAATATTTCGGATGGATTACCCAATGTGCCGGTAAACTGCGTACAAACCGAGGGCTCGCTTGAAAAAGGCGTTTATGTCGGAACCGATCTTGGTGTTTTTTACAGGAGCCTTTCAACACCGGGCTGGCAGTTTTTTAATAACGACCTGCCGCTTGTAATGGTAAATGAGCTTGAGGTTTTGCCGCAATTTAATAAGATTAGGGCGGCAACTTACGGCCGTGGTGTTTGGGAAGCGCCCTTGGCCGGAACCGTAGTAAGCGTTGATAAATTTAAAGCATTAACACGCGAAATTCATCTATACCCAAATCCGGCGCAAACTAAAGCGTATATCCGTTACCCGGAAAGTTCGGTTCAGCTGAAAGAGATCCGCATATATGATGTAACGGGAAAATTGCTTCAAACCTTAAAGCCGGAAACTTACGCAGGTAATTTGCAGGCAATTGATACAAAGCATTTTCCGGCGGGCGTATATATGGTAAATATCGTAACCGAAGAAGGCGTGTTCACTAAAAAGCTGAATGTAATAAATTAGCTTACAGTAAGTTATGGTTGAGATACAACCCGGGCGGTACAAGCATTACAAAGGTAAATTATACGAAGTAATTGGTATTGCAACCCATAGCGAAACACTTGAGAAGCTCGTTGTTTACAAAGCGTTATACGAAATCGACGGCATGGGTGAAAATAGCCTTTGGGTTCGGCCAGCAGAAATGTTTTTGGAGCATGTTGAAATTGATTGTGAATCTATGCCAAGGTTTGCGAGAGTGGAATAATTAGTAGAGTTGCTTTCACTTTGTAAAACGGTAATATCTGCCTGTGTTAATTTGTGCTTTACAACTTAGTTAATTGCTTTTAATTGCCATATATGATATTGCTGAAAAGTGCTTTTTGGTAAATTGTTTCTATCGGATTACAAATCATTTTACTCCTGCATGCGGAACATAAATTCCGTACAGCAAACTCTAGGCATTTCATGTTCTCAACATTTTTCTGATTAAATGGAATTGCGAAATGATTCTGTTACTCTTAAAAATAAAAACTATTCACTATTTTTCCTGGTATCGTTATGCTCCAAATCAGAACATTTCAAAATTGCAGCTGTAAATAAAAAAAGCAAATTCAGATGATTGAGGAAGAGAAACATGAAACGAATAATCAGATAGTAGCAAACAGTTCAGCAGGGCAGATTACAGAGATTGATGATGAAATGCTGGATATGATCAATGAATATAAAGGATTGAGCGTAGCTGAAATTACGGAACGCATTGATGAACTGGAGCTGGAATGGGATATTGACAGGATTATGGAAGTAAATGCCGCCAGTTTATCGCTTACCGGATTATTGCTTGGCACTTTTGTAAATAAAAAATGGCTTATTATGCCCGGGATTGTCGCATATTTTCTTGGTCAGCAGGCTTTACAAGGCTCCTGTCCGCCAATGGAGCTTCTGCGTAATATGAACTTCAGAGCCAGGAAAGAAATTGAGAAGGAGAAGTTTGCATTAAAAGTTGCACGTGGAGATTTCCGGAATTTTCAGCAACTATAAATATGAAACCCGGTGCTTACGCTAAGAAAAAAATTACCAGGTTAAAAGTATTTTTTAAGTGAAGTATATATGAAGAAGCGGTTAAATTTTCGGGAGCTTAAATTATTTTGTTTCGGCTTTCCATTCCGTCATAGTTTCTGAGAATAAGATCAATGCTTCTGCCAGAGGGCTGATTTCGAAATCTATAAAACGGGTCTGATAAAAAATTTCATCCTTGTTTTCTACTTCCTTACTACCCAAGGAAATTACCCTGCGCAAACGCTTCGCATTTGTTTTATCATGAAAAGCAACCGCGCCTGCAAAAGCAAACGCATTCGCCGGAATGCTATAACCAAGAATCAGCGGACCGGAATCAAAGTCGCCCTTGTTTGTGCTCCAGTTTTCATAACGCTCTCTGTATAAACGGAAAACGAGTAAATTATTGCTGAAATTAGCTTTGTAATTTTTGTAAAGTTCTTCCGCAAAAGCTTCATCGAAACGGTAGATGAAAAAAATGCTCCAGCCAATCATCGCGCCGCGCGGTTCTTCCATCGGTTCGCCATTCCTGTAATTTACTGTGGAATATAAAAGCCCAGTTTTCTTATCTATAAAATGCTTTTTGGTGTATTCAACCCACTTTTTACAAACTTCATCGTAATCGCTTCCTGTATTGCGGCTGTGCATTTCCAGGGAAGCCAAAGCAACCGTGTTATCGGGAATCCAGATCTGCCCTTCGTAGGATTGTAAACACATATATGGAATTGCTGAAAAATACTTTGCCAGATGTGCGGAAATCTTATCATTCAAGGCATTATAATGCGAATCTTCACTCAAACTCCTGTAACAACCCAGCATTAAATTCAATTGTCCCAGATACAAAACCGAAGCGCCGGAATCAATTTCCTGCGGGAAATTTCCATTATTCATCCAATGGCGCGAAATATCATTGGACAGCACTTTTTTTATGGCCGCATCAATTGTTTTTATGGCTTGTTGTTTGAAACTTGAATCGAGATCTACAAGGTTTGTGGCTGCGTATGTAGAAAATGAAAGTGTAAAAAGATCCCACTCCGCATTAAGTTTGGAAACAGAATTTGTAGTTGAATCCTGGATAATCCGGCTCAGGTAATTGAATTTCTTTTCGAGGTTTTCCTTTTTGGGATATTTATACATTTGCGCATTCAATATCAACACGCAAAGCATGGAAACAGTGAAAATAGAGAGGAGAATTTTGTGTTTGTGTTTCACCTGTATCTCCATTCTACTTTTATTGGAATATCTGAATTCGCATGCGCAAAGCTTTGTATTCCTATTCTGCGATAGCCAAGCTGAATAATTAATGGTATATTTTGAAAACGTGCAAAGGCATATTTTAGACCGGCCCCATATTCAAATTTAAAATTGTTTGAAAATTCGGTGGAATAGCTGTTTTTAAAAAAATACCGCGCGCCTAATTCTGCATTAATTGCAATGGGAATTTTCTTAACGAAATAATAATCGGTACCACATGAAATTGGTATTGACCAAATAAATTCTTTTTTATCCTTTACAAAGCCACTAAACCCTGTTTTTAAGAAAAATGGTAAGTTTTGATTATTATAATTATAAAACTCGAAATAGCGAATATTTAAACCTAACCCATTTTTTAATTCGACATCAGAATTATCAAAGTTTAATCCAAATTGTGCTCTAATGTAATCGTTAGGTTTTGTAAATCCACCATAACCTTCTACAGCTATCATCAACCATGTAAAAGCACTATCACGAAAAATCTGGCTATATATTTTTGATGTGAAACACGAAAATAAGATTAATAGAAAAATTTTTTTCATTTCAAAATAACGTAAATTTTTACAGAATATTACTCCAACCGCACACCCTTCAAATTAATCAAATTAATAGCATTCGGTGCTAAACCTTTCACATTCTTCTGTTTCAGCCTGATAACTTCATCATAAAAGAGCACAATTACCGGCGCATCTTCCATGAGAATATCCTGCATTTTGGCGTAAGAAAGCTGCTTTTGTTTTTCATCGGTTAAGAGCAAAACCTGCTCGTACAATCTGTCAAATTCTGGGTTTTTGTAATGGAAATAGTTAGGTCCGTCCGGCGACCAGTTTTTGCTGTAAAAAACGGAAAGATAATTCTCTGCGTCAGCATAATCTGCTACCCAGCTTCCGCGGAAAAATTGCGTTTTAGATTGCGCTTTCCATTCGCTCAAAGTTCCCGGCGGCGCATTATCAATTTCTATAAAAATGCCAACAGATTCCAGTTGTTTCTGGATGAAAATGGCCATATCGAGGTATATTTCCGTGGTGGCAAGTTTTAATCCGCGAATAGGTTCGTTTGGTTTAAATCCGGCTTCCTGCAACAGATTTCGTGCTTTTTCCGGATTGTAATCGTAATATTTTTTATCATTTTCAATAAGCGATGGCGGCACGAAACCATAAATTCCCGGATCGCCAATATCATTTCGTAAGTAGCGCATCATTTTCGCCCGGTCAATGGCATAGTTCATCGCCTGCCGCACTTTTTTCAATCGCAGCGGACTGTTTCCAAGCAGCTTTTCATCAACCAGAATTCCCAAATATTCTGTGTTTAAATAAGGCGAAACTTCAAAGTTGTATTTCTCTGAATATGGCGGTTTTACATCGCCGTTTCGCGTAAGAATATTGTCTTTGAAAGATTTATCCAAACCTGTGAGGACACTCAGATCACCTTTGGCAAAACTGAAAAATTCGCTTTGCTTGCTGGTCATGAAAGTAATTTCCGCGCCATCTATATATGGAAGCCTGTTTCCTGCAGAATCAAGCTCAAAATATTCTTCGTTTCGCTCAATTAAAAGCTTCTCGCCGTCGTAATACTTTTTCATTTTGAAAGGGCCGGTTCCAACAGGATTCGCACGAAAATCTTTGCCGTATAATTCCACAACTTCCTCAGGAACAACAGCGCAATATTCTAAACCCAGCAAATGCAAAAGTGGGCTGAAAGGCTTGGTCAAAGTGATCTGGAACGTAGAATCGTTCAGCGCGCGGAAAGCATTGGAGAAATTGTTGGCTGTATCAATTTTATCATTGAAAATCCAGGAACCTGGCGATGCAGTTTTTCCGCTCATCAATCGCTTAAAAGAATACACAAAATCCTGTGCTGTAACCTTTCGCATATCGGTTGTGGAAAAAGCTTTGTGCGGATGAAAAAGTACATCATTTCGCAAATGGAAAGTGTAGGTTTTCGCATCTTTGCTTATTTCCCAACTTTTTGCAATACAGGGTTTTATGTTTAAAGAATCATCCAGCTGAATCAACCCATTAAACAGCTGATGTGTTACCCAGATGTTTGCCTGTATGCGCGCAAAAGCAGGATCCATGGAAGTAAATCCGGTAGCTATATTCCAGTAAAATATGTTTTTATGTGTTTGCGAATCGCTTTTACAGCCGTAAATCAACACAATTGTGGGTAAAAAAATGTACAGGAGCCACCTCGGCATACAGCAAAAAATTGTAATTTAGCAGTTTGAAAAATAGAGCTGAAATCCCTCTATAATAAGGCAAAATAAAGCATTTTTTCTATGAAAGTTACCTATTACGGGCATTCATGTTTCCAGGTGGTTACAGGCGGCAAAAAACTGCTTTTCGATCCATTTATCCGTCCAAATCCACTGGCTAAAAATATAGATGTAGCAAGCCTGAAGCCGGATGTGATTCTGATTTCGCATGGCCATGCCGACCATATAGCCGATGCGGTAGAAATTGCGAAGAACAGCAATGCAATCGTTATTACCAACCCTGAAATTTGCGCATGGCTGAAAAAGCAAGGTCTTGACAATGAAATGGTTGAGCTGAATCTTGGTGGAAATAAACGCTTCGAGTTTGCGAATATTAAAATGGTTGTAGCGTTACATTCCAGCTCTCTACCGGATGGAGGTTATGGTGGAAATCCTGCAGGTTTTGTTGTTGAAAGCAAGGAAGGTAATTTCTATTTTGCCGGCGATACGGCGATTACAATGGATTTCAAACTGATAGGCGAGTGGTACAAACTTGATTTTGCTGCACTGCCAATTGGCGATAATTATACCATGGGGAGTGAAGATGCCGTACTTTGCGCCGATTTCATAAAATGCAACAAAATTATGGGTGTGCATTACAATACTTTCCCGCCAATTACCATTGATAAAGAAGAAGCTTACCAGCAGTTTAAAGATGCCGGTAAAAAGTTGATTTTGTTTGAAATAGGAGAGGAACGTGATATTTGATTAATGGTGAATTGTGAATTGTAAATGTTGAATTTGTAGGGGCGTATTGCATACGCCCGCACTCGCACAACAAATGCAAATTATATTTACATATGTAGAATTACGAAAAAATGCTTTAAATAACAGATGAATTTTCATCAACGCGAAAATGTAGAGACGTTGCATTGCAACGTTTCGCCGCGAACGAATTCAACGCATAATTCGCAGATTTGAGACGTTGCATGCAACGTCTCTACAAAGAAAAAATTAGAACGGACAATTAGTGTATGGGAAAAATAATAGCAATTGCAAATCAGAAAGGTGGCGTAGGTAAAACTACTACATCTATAAACCTGGCGGCCTCTTTTGCGGCGCTGGAATATAAAACCTTGATCATTGATGCCGATCCGCAGGCAAACTCCACTTCCGGTATCGGTTTCGACCCAAAAGAAGTGAAAAGCAGCATCTACGAGGTAATTATTGATGATGTTGATCCGAAAGATGCGATCCTGAAAACCGATATTCCGTTTCTGGATATTATTCCTTCGCATATTGACCTTGTTGGCGCTGAAATTGAGCTCATCAACATGGACAACCGCGAATGGATGATGAAACGCGCTTTGGAGAAATTTAAGGATGATTATGATTTCATTATTGTAGATTGTTCGCCGAGTTTGGGTATCATTACGGTGAATGCTTTAACGGCTGCAAACTCTATCATCATTCCTGTTCAATGCGAGTTTTTTGCTTTGGAAGGCTTGGGTAAGTTGCTGAATACGATCAAGATCGTTCAGAATAATTTGAATCCTGAGCTGGAGATTGAAGGTATTTTGCTGACGATGTACGATATGCGTTTGCGTTTGAGCAACCAGGTTGTGGAAGAAGTAAAAACGCATTTCCAGACATTGGTTTTCGATACAATTATCCAAAGAAATATTCGTTTAAGTGAAGCGCCAAGTTTTGGTATTCCTGCATTGTTGCATGATGCTAACTCAAAAGGAGCTATCAACCACTTAAACCTGGCGAAAGAGATTTTATTTAAAAATGGCATGACAGAATCTGCAGTGCCAACAGCTTTAGAAGAAAATACAGAGGAAGTACAATAAATGAGCACTATAAAGAGAAACGGATTGGGTAGGGGATTAACTGCTCTTTTACAGGATTCCAACACAGATGTTACGGGCAAAAATCCGGCGCCGGTAAATTCAATTTCAGAAATTCCGTTGAACCAGATCACGGCGAATCCTTTCCAGCCGAGGACTGAGTTTGACGAAGCTGCTTTAGAAGAACTGGCCGATTCCATCAAAATGCATGGAATTATTCAGCCGATTGCCGTTCGCAAAATCGGTAACGATAAATACGAAATTATTTCCGGTGAGCGCAGAACGCGCGCTTCCATTCGTGCGGGATTAAAAACTATTCCGGCTTATGTGCGTGTTGCGAATGACCAAAGCATGCTGGAAATGGCGCTTATCGAAAACATCCAGCGTGAAAACCTGAATTCGATCGAGATTGCACTTTCTTACAAGCGATTATTGGAAGAATGTAAACTTAACCAGGAAGAATTGGGCGAGCGTGTTGGAAAAAATCGTTCTACGGTAACCAATTACATGCGTTTGTTAAAATTGCCTGAAGAGATACAGATTGCTTTGCGCGATAACCAGATCTCGATGGGTCATGCAAGAGCATTGATTACTTTGGATGATAAAGATCTGCAGATAGAAATTCTGGACGATATTATTGATCATGAACTTTCTGTACGTGCTGTTGAGGAGTTGATTAAACAGAAAAACGCGCCGACTACACGCAATGGCAAAGCAGTTAAAAAAGTTGAGCGCCAGCATGAAGAAGTTTTCTCTGTCTGGGAGCAGAAACTTGGTAAATTATTCGATAAAAACATCAAAATTAAGAACAAAGCAAACGGTAA
Source organism: Bacteroidota bacterium (assembly GCA_036846145.1). GTDB lineage: Bacteria > Bacteroidota > Bacteroidia > CAILMK01 > CAILMK01 > DAIUCM01. Next base: position 7,032 of record DAIUCM010000027.1, on the reverse strand, counting down.
AAGCGAGCTGATTATTCCTTTCAAGAACGAAGCTGATTTAGCCAAGTTTGCTGAAATGCTGGAGCGGAATTAATTAGCAAATTAGCCAATGTTGCTTTCGCCCAATTATTATGCGAGTTTAAACTGGTTACTGATAACTGGAAACTGTATTAAAGCATTTTTTGGCCAAGTGATATATGGGAAATTTTTATGAAATTAAATTTAAATAAGTTTCAGAGCGCCACTCCTTCCCTGTTTTAGGGAAGGTGCCCTTAGGGCGGAAAGGTAAAATCAAATAAATAGCAGTTCAAGATAAAAGCATTTAAATACGAATTTTTGCAGGGACAGGTTTACGCCTGTCCTTTTATTTATAGAGAAATGTAAATTGCAACAATTTTAAACAGAAAGCATTTTTCCACCAATAGGCATATGCGGAAAATGGTATTTTGAAGTTGTATATAAAAAACCGAATTGAAAAAACTGTTAAACATATCTTTAATCGCAACGCTGCTTGCTTTCTGCTTTAAGGCCGGTGCGCAGAATTTTTCATCATTTAACTCAGCTTACACCTTCTCAAATTCAAACCGAAACACATTTTATTCAGCCTCTATAGATTCGCTGGGAAACGATACAACTAAAAGCAGGAAGAAAGTTAGATGGAACTCGCCGGGGATGGTAGCTTTACAAAGCACGCTGGTGCCAGGGCTGGGCCAGATTAGCAACGGCAAGCTTCACATCATTAAAGTACCGGTAATTTACGCCGGTTTTGCCCTTTGCGGATATTTCATCAGGCAAAACCATATCGAATATACAAGGTATCGTACGGCTTACAGGTTGCGAACCGATGGCGATAGTTTAACACTGGATGAGTTCGACCGCAGAAACCCAAAAGCTAACCCTGCGGAACTGTTTGATTTTGAAGAAACTATTTTACGCAGGCGCGAAGCTTACCGGCAAGACCGGGATCTTACCATAATCATAACAGTAGGAATTTATGCGGCCAATATACTGGATGCATATGTTTTTGCCCATTTAAAAGATTTTGATGTAAGTGATAACCTCGCTTTGCATATAAAACCTGTAACTTTCTCTAATATTGCAGGAAGAAATCATATTACTTCCGGCATTCAACTTAAATTTAAATAGGTTTTGAATATTGCATTGCTTGGCTACGGCAAAATGGGCCATATAATAGAAGAGATCGCCCATACACGCGGCCATAAAATATCATTGGTAGTGGACAGTAAAAATGCCGGTTCATTTTCTACCGAAAGTCTGCATGATTCGGATGTTGCCATTGATTTCAGCACGCCGGGCAGCGTACTCAGGAACATACATATATGCCTCGACGCAAAAATACCTTTGGTGATTGGCACTACCGGCTGGAATGAACATCTGGATGAAATAAAGCGCAAGAATTTTGAGCTTGAGGGAAGCATTGTTTACGGAAGCAATTTTTCGGTAGGTGTTAATATGCTTTTTGCAATCAATAAGAAACTTGCAGGCTGGATGAATGATTATACCGGTTATAAGCCATCTGTTGAGGAAATTCATCATACCCAAAAATTAGATGCGCCCAGCGGCACAGCTATTACTTTAGCGGAAGGAATTATACATAACCTGAAGGAACTTGATAAATGGGAGTGCCAGGAAATTGATAAGAAAGGCAAATTGAAGCCTGCTGAAAGCACATTGGCAATTTTTTACAGCCGCGAAGAAGGCGTACCCGGCTACCATAAAGTAACATATCAGTCCGATATTGACGAAATTTCCATCTCACACAATGCATTCAGCCGTAAAGGATTTGCGTTAGGCGCTGTAATGGCTGCCGAGTTTATATGCTGCCACAAAGGATTTTTTACACCACAAGATATTTTTAATTTTAGATAATGAGTACAGCATTTTTCCTTTGGGTATTTATTACCTTGTTATTTACATATATACTTCCGGCAGTTGTTCTTTATGGAATCTCAAAAAAAGCCGATTACCCAACCTGGGTTTCTTTTGTGCCTGTATTTAATATTATTGGCTGGTTAGATATTATTGAAAAGCCAAGGTGGTGGATTATTTTCTTCCTCATTCCCGGCATTGGATATTTGTTTTCTGTAATTGTTACGGTTGAAATGCTGAAGTGCTTTGGCAAATTTACTTTCTGGCAACATGCACTGGCTTTTATTCCTTTTGTTAATTATATTTACCTGATTTACTTAGGCTTTTCGCCGAACGAGAAATTTTACGGGCCTGGTTACGCTGCTGCAAATCATAAGCGATCAACAAACCGCGAGTGGGCCGATGCTATATTATTCGCAATTGTTGCGGCTACGGTAATCCGCTCGTTTTTCATTGAGGCCTACACCATACCAACCCCAAGTATGGAAGAAACCCTGCTTGTAGATGATTACCTTTTTGTTTCGAAGCTGAATTATGGTCCTCGTGTTCCTATTACGCCTCTTTCTTTTCCTTTAGCGCATAATACTATGCCTGTTATTGGCGGAAAATCATATATCGAATGGCCAAAAATACCTTATTACCGCATACCGGGCTGGCAAAAAATCAAGAATAACGATATTGTGGTTTTCAACTGGCCGGCGGAAGAGCTTGACAGGCCGATCGATAAAAAAGATAACTATATAAAAAGATGTATTGCCATTCCCGGCGATACGCTGCAAATTATTGATCGTGCGGTTCATCTCAATGGCAAGCCTACGCCTTTCCCTGAGTTTTCGCAATTTTTATACAAGCTTGGCATGAGCGGTAATAGCTTTTTGCAGCGTAACGAGCTAAAGGAGCTTGGGATTACAAAGGAAGAAATTTGGCCAATGGGTACCGATCCGCAAACCAATCTTACCATTTATCCGGCATATTTAACCGAGCGGGCAGCAAATGCTTTGAAAAATAATGCCGCGGTAAAAGAAATTGAGCCTGTTATAGCGCCAAAAGGTAGTTTCCAGAACGAAATATTTCATAACTACGCAAGCCTGCCCTGGAACGTAGATAATTTCGGGCCATTGTATGTACCCAAAGCTGGCGTAACCATTCCAATGACGCTGAAGAACTATTACCTGTATCAGAAAGCCATCCGCGATTACGAGGGTAATTCTACATTAACATTACGCGATACCATTGCTTACCTTAATGATCAGCCATTAAAAGAATATACTTTTAAAATGGATTATTACTTTATGATGGGTGATAACAGGCATAACTCTTCCGATGGCCGCATGTGGGGTTTTGTGCCTGAAGATCATATTGTTGGCAAGCCATTGCTGATTTGGTTCTCTACAGACAGGGAAGGAAAAGGATTTGGTAAAATACGCTGGAACAGGTTATTTAAGCCAATAAACTAAGCTGCTTGCACTCGAAGCGCTAAGTTAATGGCTCTCATTAAGGATATATTTTTAATTCTTTTACAGGAAAAAAATACTCATTGTTACGAATTTAAATGAGCTCGGAATTGAATTATAAATGCAAGGCTTCCCAATGCTAAAGCTCAGAGCAAATGACTTTTCAGGCAGTATTTATAAGGTTTAGTTGCGTTTCAATTGTTATGGGTTTAAATCCATAATGGCATAAAAAGCATTTTTTAGCTTATGCTTATATGGAAATTTAATGCATCACAATGATAACTATTTAACTAATTCTTCGAATTTAATGTGCGCTTAGGATTTAAACAGATAGCATTACTGCTATTGTAGCGTTTTTGCTACAATTATAAAAATATAGGAATGAAATATGCGTAAATAAGGCTGGTTTGTGTGCCACGAAACCAGGGAAATATCGCGTAGTTGCTCCGTGGCATGTGGTATAAAGGACACTTTTCAAATACGCATAATTCTTTCGATATTGGTATTATTTTTAGCTGTTAGTTTGCAAAGTACCAGCTAAAATCTGCGAAGTTTAAAACTTCGCAGAACAAGCCCAGGTTATGAATTAGTCAGTCAAATTTTCAAATGCAGGTTTAAAGCATTTTTTGACAGGGCATATATATAACACACGATTAAATTGCAGAAAATAGCTTAGTATTTCATCAGTTTATAATGGGTGCCTATAAAAATCTTAAGATCAAGGCGTGCAGAAAATTTTTAACCGGAGTTTACAATTTGTAAATGAGGGTTTTAAATTTGATAGCACAACGCAGAGATTGAGGCTTTTAGAGCTGACCTAATATTATCATTCCCACGCTGCAATTATTACCCCGAAATCGCCATCTGTTTGTAAAATGTTCTTTTCCGGGCAGTACATTCGTGATATTGAGCCATCGAGGTATAATGCGTTCCTGCAGCCCAGCTTACTAAAAAACTGCGCAAAATTGTAGAAACTTACTTTTTCGGTTGACATTGCAAATACTGTATTACCATTTGGTAAAATGCCTACGCCATTTCTTATTTGTAAATTTTGCGAATTTTTATTGAATGCCGTATGCATCTTGCCATCTGTCAGTAACATCGGGCCCGATTGCGTTGCGAATCTGATGTTGTTATTGATAATAAATTTCCCGGTTTCTGCAATTGCTGCCTTGCCGTTATTATCAATATAATATACGCCGTTGGGTTTTAAATAGAAATTCCCGGCTGATGTTGATGTATCCAATGGCGTCAGTAGCTTTCCTTTTTCTATGTATAAGCCAACAGGTTCATTTCCGGGTTTAAACATTCCGCCATTCATTGCAAAAACCATTTTTTTACCCTGTTTATCCAGTTGATTTTTAACAGCGCCTATGGTTTTGAAAATCCGGCCCTGGTCATCTTTCCAAAAAAACTGAAGCTTAGTTGTTGCTGTGTTAACCTCATAACTTTTAATCGCCCCGTTATTTGTTTCAATAATAAGGCTGTACCCGGCAAAAGCAACAAGTAAAAAAACTACTGCAAATAATATTGAAACATGTTTTTTAATCATCACACTAATTTACAAAAAAACCCGGCAGCATGGCCGGGTTTGTAATTTACATATATGTTATGCGCTAAAAATGGTTTGGCTACGCATCTATACGCGCGTAACGGGCATTCTGCTCAATAAAATCTCTGCGTGGCGGTACATCATCGCCCATTAGCATGGAGAATACGTGATCTGCCTCTGCAGCGCTGTCAATGGTTACCTGCTTAAGCATACGGAATTCCGGATTCATTGTTGTGCTCCAAAGCTGTTCGGCGTTCATTTCACCCAAACCTTTGTAACGCTGTATATTTACATTGCTCTCCATACCGCCAAGTTTAGCAACGGCTGCCTCGCGCTCTTCTTCATTAAAGGCGTAAATTTCTTCTTTACCCTTTTTAACAAGATATAATGGCGGCTGGGCGATGTAAATATGGCCATTCTCGATCAACGACTTCATGTAACGGTAAAACAATGTTAAGATCAGCGTACGAATGTGCGATCCGTCAACATCTGCATCCGTCATAATTATAAGCTTATGGTAACGAAGTTTATCCAGGTTCAGGGCTTTATCATCATCTGGCGTACCAATGCTTACGCCCATGGCTGTAAACATGTTTTTGATCTCTTCATTCTCGTAAATTCTGTGTTCCAGGGCTTTTTCTACGTTAAGTATTTTACCTCTTAATGGTAAAATTGCCTGGAATTTACGGTCGCGGCCCTGCTTGGCTGTTCCACCTGCGGAATCACCTTCCACCAGGTAAAGTTCGCACTCTGCCGGGTTAGTAGAAGAGCAGTCAGCAAGTTTTCCGGGTAATCCTGTTGAGGACATAACGCCTTTACGCTGAACCATTTCACGCGCTTTACGAGCTGCATGGCGCGCAGTTGCAGAAAGTACTACCTTGTTAATAATTGTTTTCGCTTCGCGCGGATGCTCTTCCAGGTAATGCGTTAAAAGCTCACCTACAATAGTATTTACAGCGCCGGAAACCTCGTTGTTGCCAAGTTTGGTTTTTGTCTGGCCTTCAAACTGCGGCTCCATTACTTTAACGGAAATTACAGCTGTTAAACCCTCACGGAAATCGTCACCGGAAATATCAAATTTCAGGTTTTTAAGGAAGCCTTCTTTTTCTGCATATCCTTTCAAAACCCTGGTAATAGCAGTACGGAAACCCGCTACGTGCGTACCACCTTCAATTGTGTTGATGTTGTTTACATACGAGTGTACATTCTCCGTATAGCTGTCGTTATACTGGAAAGCAACATCTACCGGAATACCGCCTTTATCGCCTTCAATGGCAATTGGCCTTTCCAGCAAAGGCGTGCGTGTATTATCCAGATATGCTACAAATTCTCTTAATCCGCCTTGCGAGTAAAAGGAATCATGGCGGAATTGGCCGTTATCATCCAGTTCGCGCTCATCGGTAATAGTTAATCTTACTCCTTTATTCAGAAAAGCAAGCTCGCGTAAGCGTGTTGCTAAAGTATCGTATTTATAAATTGTTGTATTAAAAATGGTTCCATCAGGTGTAAAAGTAACAATTGTACCGCGGTAATCGGTATCGCCAACCTGTTTTACGGCGTACAATGGTTTGCCTTCGCTGTATTCCTGTATGTATTTTTTACCATCGCGGTGAACTTCGGCAACCAGTAAGGTTGAAAGTGCATTAACGCACGAAACGCCAACACCGTGTAAACCGCCTGAAACTTTATAAGTATCTTTATCGAATTTACCGCCTGCGTGCAAAACAGTCATTACAACTTCAAGTGCGCTGCGCTGTTCTTTCGTGTGCATATCAACCGGAATACCGCGGCCATTATCCTTAACACGAATTGAATTATCCTTTAAAATGGTTACCTCAACGGTATCGCAATGGCCTGCGAGCGCTTCATCAATTGAATTATCAACTACTTCATAAACAAGGTGATGAAGTCCGCGTGAGCCAACATCGCCAATGTACATGGCCGGGCGTTTACGTACTGCCTCCAAACCTTCAAGTACCTGTATATTATCTGCGGTATAATTTGCTTTGCTTAAATCTTGTTCCGACATATTTTTTCTATCTGTTTTCGCTCTTTTTCTATTAGTTCAAAGTTCGTTAAAAAATTGATTTTTACCTAATTTTTGCTGGTTTTTATATATAGAGAAAATAATGCCAAATATTTGATTATCAATTAATT
>DAIUCM010000026.1:0-33351 GCA_036846145.1 Bacteroidota bacterium | reverse complement strand
TTATACATATTGAATCCGGTGATGAGAAGCTTGCGTTTGGCTTAGGCTGCGCCTTAGGCTTAGCCCAGTAATACGCTTCAAAGCCTGCATCTGCATTTGTTGCGTTGGTTGTCATTTCTATAAACATTCTGCCGCTTTTCGCAACAAATGTATCGGTTGCCATAGGCATGCAGTTCAAAGATGCGCTTGCGCATGTTCTAACTCCACCTGTAAAGCCCGGGCCATTAACGCCTGATACGTTTGTTGTGCAATGCAAAGGTTTGCCACGGTTGTCCGAGCCATCAAAAACACGCAGGTAATCCATACCGCATTCCAGGTCAAACCTGTTAATAACAAGGTAAATTTCCTCAGCGCATGGCGCTAACAGCATGCTGCCGCTGAAATTATTGGTATATGGATTTTCTCTTCCGCCATTATCGAACAACAGTGCTGCTGTATCGGTAATGGTCTGTCTTCCTGCAATCATATTATAGCTTGGTTCCACTATTATATAATCGGTACGGCAAAGCTGGTTAGAGCCTACAACATTTGATGCCGTTAAACAAACCTTGTATCTGCCTGCAGCGGTAAAGCGTATTACCGGGTTCTGCGAGGTAGCGCTGGTACCAAACATGTACCTGTATCGGGCTGTCTTCACTGAACCGTCAAAAGTAGAATCGGGAGTAATATCCCATCTCCATGCCGATGCGCCGTTGCGCGATATATCAGTAAAGCGTACAACATCTCCCTGAACTATTCTGCTTTTATCGGCGATAAAGCGCACCGCAGGCCTGGATGTTGGATTTACCACGCGGATGGTTTTGTTAATAGAATCTTTGCCTGCGCAACCTTCCACTACAAGCGCAATATTAATAGTGCCTGTTGATGGGGCTGAAACAACTAGGTGCAATGAATCTTTTGCTTTCACACCATCCACATACCAAGTCATAAAATAAGGATCATCCTGAGATGCCGTGTTAAAGAAGGTTGAGGGGCTGCTTACAAATATGGTATCGTTGCCGGAAAACCCTGCAACAGGTGTTACCGTTTTGCCGAACATTGATTCATCTGCGCCCAGCGTTGGAGCCATTTTACAACGTGTATTCCCGTCCACATCCACATCCACGCCAACATACTTGCCTGCCGGCTTACCTACATTGGTAGTAAGGTGAAGATCTGAATTACTCACAAAGCCGGGATCTGCAGAAATGCTTCTTGCATCCTTGCCTGTTGCAGCCTGCCAGTTGGCCAAAGTAAGCCTGTCGGCAGTAAGATAACCTACAATACCATAAGTACCGCCTACATAGTAGTTGTTGTTGTTTATTTCAGTTGCATTGGTAGCCGCCATAAGATATATAGCGTAACTCTTTGCACCGGAAATACCATTCATTGTATTAGCGAAAATATTATTGCGTATATCGGCAGTAACAAGCGTTGAAGTTACAAGCATAGCTGCCGACATGGTACCTGCCGAGCCGCCAACAGGCGTGCCATAAAGGTTTACCGAGTTGTGATATATTTTAAAGCCGGTACCGCCAGTTAGCCTTATACCGAAAGCATTCCAGGTAGTGCTTGTTGCGCTGTAATTAATGGTCATGATATCGGAAATCATGTTATTAATAATAGAGATACCTGTATTACCTGTTGCGGTATTAACATTTATACCATACGCGCCATAGCCGCTTATTGAGGTGGAGTGCACGCCGTTAATTATGTTTTGCGCAATAAGGGCATTGGCGTTATCGTTACTGATTTCTATACCCGCGTTATTAACAGAGGTATTGAGCTTTAAATTAAATATATTGTTGCGGGTTACCTGGGCAGCATTGGTACCTGAGATCCTGATACCGTTAAATGTCACAAAATCTCCGGCATTTGAAGAACCAATTACGTTATCGGTAATAACCAGGTTATCAAGCAAGCCCGAGCCTGCAACGCCACCTGCATAAATACCATAGTAAGCCCTGGTAATCAGGTTGTTTTGTATGGTCAGCCTGTCGTTATCTGCACCGGTAGCTGCGGTTGAAATAGCGCCAGATGCCACCTGGATACCGAATGTAGAAGTGGTAACATTTGAACCCGCTGCGATATTAACATTACGAATTGTATTATTTGTGGCGCCGGCATTTGTGCCCAGGCTGCTTATTAAAATTGCTGCCGTATTTGTAGCAGTACTGTTATTTACAATACTTAAATGCCTGCTGGTGCTATTGTTGTTCGAGCCATCAATTGTTACAAAATCCGCACCGTTGAGCTGAATAATGGAAGTTGCCGATGTGCCTGAAATTGTTGGCGTTACATTTGCGCCAGGCTTAATAGTAATTGTATTGGTAGTACTTGCGCCGCTTATCTGGTTAATTACAATAGGAAAAGTTTCGCCCGTACTGTAAGTAGAATTCATTAACTCAAATGTTACAGGGCTGCAAACACCGCGTGAGTTAAGCGCCGCAACTGCCGCTGTAAGTGTTGTGAAATTGCTTGTGCCGGAACCGGATGAATTAATTGTGTAGGTGCCGCCTAATGCAGGAGCCAGCCTTACAACAATTGTATCGTTATCGTTTACCGTATCTTTTACACCGTTTGGAAATGAGGTCCATACTTTAATGGTTCTTGTTACACCTGCCGAAAAGCTTACCGTACCAAGGGTTACCGTTTTTGTATTTCCGTTTACATTGCCTGAAGTATCAATAGCAGTTTTGTAAAAATTTGTGCTTTGCGCAACACCATCAAGCGACCAGTTAACTCTTACACTATCAATTTTATTTGTACCGGCATTTTCAACTACTGCACTTACTGTTTGGCTGCCCGCACAGTATGAAGTTGGGTTTAGTGAAATAACGCCAGCATTGTTTGGGCCTGACGGTGCGGCATAAACCTGGATCTCCCTGAAATTGGGGTTTGTGCCCGCAATATTGTTTAAACGAAGCCTGGTTGTATTTACCGGGTTAAATTTCACCTGGTCTTCCTGTGATGCGGAACTGCTCCACGATTGTATGGAAACATAAGAGCTGCCGTTCCAGTATTCAATAGTCGCACTCGTCATTGGGCGATTATCTTTAAATACTTTTAAACCATTGATACGTTGTGTACCAGACCATGTAAATTCGATCCAGCCATTGGTACTTACCCAACCCCACTGGAACGTGCCGGTTGCACCATAAGATGGTATATTATTATCATTATACAGTTCCGGGCCGTAACCGGAGGCCGATGCACCACCACCTGAATGTGTTGCCACAGCCGAGGGCGCAATATTCTTTTGCCCGTAAACGGAACTAACCGCCATAAGCAATGCGGAAAGAACAATCAGCCGCAATTGAAGTAGTTTTCTAACCATAGAAAATTTAAATATTAAAAAAGATTTAAAACAAATATAACCCTGACCTAAATGAATAAATTAGTTAAGATCACTAATAAACAAATTTACAGAAAAAAATTTTGCGATAAATTAAAATCTAATTAAAGTTAAAGCATGCTAAAGCTTATAGCTAACAGCATGTAACACTTAATTTGTTCGCTAATTATTATCATATTGTATTTTTATTTCTGATTGAATTACCGCAGTACAAGCTTGTAAAATATGCAGTATTTACCTGCCAACAAAACAAATATTTTCAACCCTTTAACAAATTATGTAATAAATAAATGACAAAAACATGCTAATTGTTTATAGAGAGCATCTAAAAACTATTAGCCCATGTAGTACAGGTAAATTATTACCGGCGTTTACATATTTTAAATGAGCAGATTATTTGTATACCACAGCGCAGAGATACAGATTTTTAAAAGGCGCCATTTATAAAACGAAAGCAAAACGTTTATTTTAACATAAATTAAGGTATAATATTCATTGCTGCCCAAGCTAATGCTATAGGCAGGTGATTTTTTATGAGCTGCCAAAAAACGGTGCTCATAACCTTTCCATGCCTGGCTCTAAACCCATAGTGAAAATAAAAGCATTTTTTTGCTTTAGCTTATATGTAAATAATATATAAAACTAAATGCCACATGTTTAATCCAAACTTTGCCTGAACTAAACTATTCTGCCATTTGGCTAAGTTTCCTGAATTCATATTATAAAAAGTATCTTTGCCAGAGCGAACCTTATGAAAATTTTTTACACTCCAACATTAGCTAAAACTACTAAAACCATAGCGCTGGATGCAGAAGAATCTCAGCATGCAGTAAAGGTTTTGCGTTGCCACGCAGGTGAAAATATTACGCTTCTAAACGGAAATGGCATAGTTGCAGAAGCCGAAGTGCTTAAACCAAATCCTAAAGCCTGCGAAATTGGAATTAACAGAATAACCGAGCAGCAAAAGCCACAAACTGAGATACACATAGCCCTGGCAAATTTAAAAAAGCGCGACCGGGTAGAATGGTTTATTGAAAAATCTGTAGAGTTAGGTGCTTCATCGGTCATACTTTTTCGTGCAGATCATACAGAAAAACTTACCATTGATGAAGACCGTTTACGCAAAATTGCCATCAGCGCGTTAAAACAGTCCGGTAATGCATGGCTGCCGGAGCTGCATATATACCAGTCGCTGAAAATGCTTTTGGATGATGCCGATGCAGCACATAAATTTATTGCGCATTGCGAAACAGACCAAACCCAGCTGCTGAAACACGCTTACACTAAAGGTAAAAATGCGCTGGTGCTGATTGGCCCGGAAGGCGATTTTTCAAAAGCAGAAATTCAGCGCTCCCTGGAAAATGGATTTACGCCGGTAAGTTTAGGCCCGTTAAGATTACGCGCAGAAACGGCTGCACTTACTGCCCTGCTAACATTGCAGGTTGTAAATATGTAAGCCTGAATTATGAATTATGGATTATAAATGCTGAAATATGAGCATAACAAATCCATAATTCAACATTCAAAATTCAACATTATTCTAAGAGGTTAGATAATATGCCGGATTCCTTATTCTGGTTGCCGCCAAACATGCCCAGCTCAGCTACAAGCTTGCTTATCGGCATGCTTTGCAACCAAACTTTACCTGTGCCGCGCAAAGTTGCCAAAAACAAGCCTTCGCCGCCAAAAACCATAGAACGCAAATTGCCTGCCTGCTGAATACTAAAATCTATAGAGCTTTCGAAACCAACTACACAACCGGTATCTACACGCAAAGTTTCATTGTTCAGCTGGCGTTCAATTACCGTTCCGCCGGCATGGATAAAAGCCAATCCGTCGCCTTCCAGCTTTTGCATAATAAAACCTTCGCCGCCAAAAAAACCGGTTCCCAGCTTACGGTTAAAAGTAATGCTGATCTTCGTTCCCAGCGCAGCGCATAAAAAAGCATCTTTCTGAACTATAATTCTACCTGAATATTCAGATAATTTAAGCGGAACAATTGTACCGGGATATGGTGCTGCAAAAGCCACCTGGTGCTTGCCGTAACCGCTATTTGTAAAATGTGTTATAAAAAGGCTTTCGCCGGTTATCAATCGCGCACCGGCCTTTAACAGTTTTCCAAACAGCCCTTTATTGGGCTCGCTGCCATCGCCCATCTTGGTGCGGAAATCAATTCCTTCGGTCATATAAATCATGGCGCCGGCTTCTGCTATTATCGTTTCCTGCGGATCGAGCTCAATTTCAACCAGCTGTATATCGCCGCCCATTATTTTGTAATCTACCTCGTGGCTTCTCATTATCAATAGTATTTTTCAGCAAAATTAATTAATATAACCTGAAGCCAAAAGTTTACTTAGTGGTTACCCCGCTATGAAAATCACAGCCATGCAGGTGCTGATGCAAAGTAATTTCAGCCATAGCGAGATATGGTAACTTTGCATGGCTTTTGACTAAACGGAGCTGATTTGCACTACGAAATCGATTAGGCTTACATATACGCTTAAGCTAAAAAATGCTTAGCTTAATATACCGCGTAACTCAATCTCAAATTACCATTTGCAACCTTTCCCTGTTCAACTTTTACAGGGTTTATTCCTCCATAGCCATCAGCACCGCCGGCATATAACTTTCCTTTTTCCTCAATAAATAATGAATATTCGCCTGGCGGGAGCTTAACCTGGTAGAAGCCTTCCTTATCACATTCAGCAACAGTAATAAGTTTTGTATTTACTTTAGTATAAACTGCTCCACCTTCATGTTCAGTCTGGCGCATCAACGTATATTCATAAACTATTATTTTGCGTTTTACAGGATATTCTTTGCATGTATTTTCTACTCCTCCCCCGGCAGGCATGCAATCTCCTTCAATTAAAGTTAATGTTCCCGCAACGCCTTCTGTAATAGTAATTTTGGCTTCGTTGTGTTTACGCAGCTCATTAGTATTGTTCAGCCATTTGCTTATTATAGCATCATCTTTCCTGCAGGAAAACAGTAAAAAAACTATTATTAGCAGAACATATAAATACTTTTGATTTTGCATTTTTTCTTTTTAACCACAAGATGCAAAATTCAATAAATTGGTTGTATAATGTATTTTGAATTCCCCAAACTAAAGCTTTTTTCAGAAAACCGATATATGGAAAACTGTTGCGCTTTTGTAAAAACATGGCAATGCTTTGCGTCTCTGCCACAACAATGCATTCATAATTTGTAATTTTCAGTTCGTAATTGATCCCGTTTCCATATATGATGTTGCCGGAAAATGCTTTTATCAATGCGCAAGCCGCGAAAACCAGGTTGAGTTTATTAGCGAAAAATTAAAACCGGGCGTGTATTTTTACAGGCTTGTTGATGAAAAGGGCAGAAAAGCAGAAGGAAAATTTATAAAGAATTAAAACAAGCGGCTAATTACCAATTTTCATAAAAACCGATGCGCCGAGCTGTAAACTAAGCCGTAAAGATCTTCCTTCTTTTCTGCGGAAAAAGCCTTCGCCATAAGCAACAGTATTATAGCGCGGGCCAAAGCCTGCACCAAGATAATAATCTAATCCCAGTCGCTTGGTTAAATACTTCTGGTTTCCGGCTACAATGTTCATCGAAAAAATATGCTGTAAAGGTTTAATTGAATCGGCACTGTTAAGCTGCCAGGCTTTTGTTTTGTATTGCAGCTGCACGGCTCCATAAAGGTCTGGGTAGTCTTCATCCATAAAAAACCTTGGCTCTAAACGTAAGCTGTAACCACTTAAATTTTTAACATCAGGCGATTTGTTCAACGCATCCAAAAGGTGATTATAATCCGCTTTTATACTAAAATATTTCGAAGACCTGTACTCAAATCCGCCACGTAAACCACCATCAATTTCCAATACTGTTAAAGGGAAAAGATGTACCTTGAGCGATGATTTTTTAAACTGTTGCGCGTTTGCAATCAAAGGCAGCAAAACAAGCCCAAGGCATAAAACATACCTCAGCAGCATTATTGCAGCAGGCCGAAAATTTATGTATTTTCTACTGTAAATCAACAAAACAAATTTACATATAACTTAAGGCATAAAAATACTTTACCATAAGCTATTTTAGATAAACCATGCTAAAACTGCCATCCGTAAACTTTACCTTCGTTTGGCCTTTTTCATCTGCCATTTCAATTTCAAACCTGCCGCTGATGGTTCTTTCTTTGCTGTTGTTTTCGCTGATGATCAGTTTACCGGCCTTGGCTTTCAAACCGGCATCATTCCTGTTTTCATAGCTTTTATAATAAGATGAAATATCACCATCTGCAGTAATAATATATTCGCCCGGCGCGGTATTTTTCGGGAATTTTATATGAAGAAACATTTTATTGGAACCTGAGCACGAAATAAACGCTGTATCGCCGCTAACATGTTGCGAGTTAGCCACCCACGCCCAATTTGCGCCATTCATTTTTGCTTTAAATTCTGAAGTATTTTTTGGTTTATCATAAAAGGCCAGGTTGGTAAATGCGCCGTTAGTTATATTCACCTTTTTACCGCTTTTTGCATCTGTCAGCGTAATTTCAAACGTGCCTGAAATGAGTTTTCGCTCCTTATCATATTTAGTTATAATTACTTTACCCGCATCTTCTTTGCCTAGAGTATATGTGGCTTCTGATGGCCCGTAAATTATTTTGTGGCCGGAATGCTGGCTGATATTAAAAGTACCTTCCGCCGGCGCCGCGTTGATAATGATTTTTATACCGTTTTTATCATCGGCAATACCAAAAAACTCCATGCTGCTTATTTCTATATTACAAACCACCACACCGGCTTTCCAGCTTTTGCCGTTCACCTTCGCAGTAAATTCGTTTTTAGGCGAATCTGTAAGCCTTGTTTTGGCCGAGGTGAAATTTAAATTCAGGAAAACGATTGCAACGAGCAGTAAATATTTGAATAGGTTTTTCATGATAATAGTTTAGGTTCGATAAAATTAACGGAAATATGACACAATTAGTACATTTTTAAGATTTAAAACACCTAACCCTGTTATTGTCATATAAACATTATTCAGAAAATACATCTAAGGCCTTAAATATGCTAAATTGCAAAAGCATTTTTTCAGTAAGCTATATATGGATATTCAGAATATAAAAACATTAGGGCAATTAAAAGAAGCTGGTTATAAACCCAAAACCATAAAAGACGAGCTCAGGCAAAATCTTATTCATCATTTAAAGAACAAAAGCAGCCTTTTCAAAGGCATTGTGGGCTATGAAGAAACCGTGATGCCAGATCTCCAACGCGCTATTCTCAGCCGCCACAACATGATCTTACTTGGCTTGCGCGGACAGGCAAAAACACGTATAGCAAGATTAATGGCGGAATTGCTGGATGAATATATACCATTTGTTGCGGGAAGTGAACTGAATGATGATCCTTTAAAGCCTATTTCACGCTTCGCGACAGATCTTATAAAAGAAAAGGGCGACGAAACACCAATAGAATGGCTTCACCGCAGCGAGCGATATACCGAAAAACTTGCCACGCCCGATGTAACCGTTGCTGACCTTATTGGCGATGCTGATCCTATAAAAGCCGCGAACTTAAAACTGCCGTACAGCGATGAGCGTGTGATACATTTCGGTTTGGTTCCGCGCAGTCATCGCGGAATTTTTGTAATTAATGAATTGCCCGATTTGCAGCCAAGAATACAGGTCG
The DNA here is from genome assembly GCA_036846145.1 of Bacteroidota bacterium. GTDB lineage: Bacteria > Bacteroidota > Bacteroidia > CAILMK01 > CAILMK01 > DAIUCM01. The sequence goes on along the minus strand of DAIUCM010000026.1, from coordinate 24,342 downwards.
CACTTTTTAATATTCTGCAGGAAGGCGATATACAGATTCGTGGTTTCAAATTAAGATTACCTTTGGATATTCAGTTTGTATTTACGGCAAATCCGGAAGATTATACCAATCGCGGAAGCATTGTAACGCCTTTGAAAGACAGAATTCAGAGCCAGATCCTTACGCATTACCCGAAATCTATAAAATTATCCAAGGAAATTACCAGGCAGGAAGCGCGCTTGCACGAGGAGCAGCATACAGCTGTGAGATTGCACGATTTAGCGGAAGATATGATTGAACAGATAGCTTTCGAAGCACGGAACAGTGAATATGTAGATGCAAAAAGCGGCGTTTCTGCACGTTTAACCATTTCCGCCTACGAAAACCTGGTGAGTTCTGCAGAGCGCCGTGGTTTGATTAACAACGAAGATTCCACACATATAAGAATAGCAGATTTTTGGGGCGTTGTACCTGCTATTACTGGCAAAATAGAGCTGGTTTACGAAGGCGAACAGGAAGGCCCGGCCAAAATAGCGCAAACGCTGGTTGGCAAAGCTATAAGAACTTTATTTACCGATTATTTTCCTTCACCTGAAACTTCTAAGAAATCAAAAAAAGAAAATCCATACGAGAAAATAACTGCCTGGTTCCGCCAGGGAAATGTAGTTGACATATTGAATGATTCTACCGACAAAGAATATATGGAGATCCTGGATTCGGTTCCTGGTTTAAAAGAGCTTGTTCAGAAACATCACCCTGAGGCAAAAGAAGACGCACAATATTTCCTGATGGAGTTTGCCTTGCATGGTTTGGCGGAGTTTTCGGCACTTGGCAAAGCAAGGTTAGAGCACGGCCTGCAATTTAAAGATCTCTTAAGCGGTATGTTCGAAATGCCTGTGCATGACGATGAAGATGAGGATTTTTAATGGTGAATGGCAAATAATTGGTTAAGGATGGAATAAATTCCATCCCAACAAGATTTTATCGTTCCTACGGAACTTGATTAATGCTCCGAACCAAGTTCCGTAGGAACGATAAAATCTTGTAGCAACGGATTTCAATCCGTTGAAAGCTTAACTCAACTAAATTCTTTGATAAACGGTATGTTTGGTTTTGAAATTGAATTACAATTTATTTGCATATCTCGTAACTCGAAAAAATGCTTCGCACCAAGCACTGAAAGGGCGATACATAACAGCCCGGGTCATCGCCCCAGGTAAAATAAATAATATATTCGCCTTAAATGAATTAATTTTAACTTAGATTTGTATCTTATTTATTATTAATTACATTATTTTATTACAATGAACACAGGTAAAGTTAAATTTTTTGATGAGACTAAAGGTTTCGGTTTTATCAGAAACAACGAAACAGGCGAAGAAGTATTTGTACACGCTACAGGTCTTATCGACGAAATCCAGAAAGATGACGATGTTACTTTCGAGGTTTCTCAAGGCAAAAGAGGTTTAAACGCAGTGAATGTAAAAGTTGCTTAAGTATAAACATTAAAATCTTTACAGAAAGCCCCGGTTTTTCCGGGGCTTTTTTGTTTACCCCCCCAAACCCTACCCCCAAGGGGAGGGCTTTTCGTGCATCTTTTAATGAAGATTTCATATCAAAACATGTTTTGCATTGGGGAAATTCACAATTTACAATTCACTATCGTTTATTTTAGGAAATTTTTTAATTAGAGTTCTGTGAGCCACAGGCCTCGGAGCGCTGATTTTAGAGCACCACTAAAATTCAGATTCACTTTATAATTCTAAAATAATAAAATATTAAACGATTAAATTTTCAGTCGGAGCTCCCTGGGCTGTGGCTCACAGCCCGGAAGTTATAGGGAATTTACTTAACTAAACGACATTGATTTACAATTTACAATTCACAATTATTTTACATATATCGCTTTCTCAAAAAATGCTTCACGAACTTTGCTAGAGTTATTCTTAGTTTAGATTAACTCATTGTTCCTTGTTCTTAACTCATAACTCAAACAAAAATGATTGCTTTAGGCAAATACAATACATTAAAGGTAAAAAAACTGGTAGAATTCGGCGCTTATTTACAAGGCGATGGCGAAGATGAAATTCTGCTACCAAAACAATATATGCCGGAAGGTTTAGATGCCGGTGATGATATAGAAGTTTTTATTTATAAAGATTCTGAAGACCGTATAATTGCCACAAACTTAAAACCTTACGCGCAGGTTGGCGAATGCGCTTACCTTGAGGTAAAGGCTGTAAACCGTATTGGCGCTTTTATGGAATGGGGATTAATGAAGGATCTTTTCGTGCCATTCCGCGAGCAGAAAATACCCATGGCCGGTGGTAAAAAATACGTGGTTTATATTTATGTAGATGAGGATTCGGACAGGATTGCAGCATCCTCGCACCTGAACAAATTCATCAAAAACGAGCATTTAGACCTTGAAGAAGGCCAGGAAGTTGATCTTTTGGTTACTGAGCACACACATTTGGGCAGTAAAGTGGTGATCAATAACCGTTTCTGGGGAATGCTTTACAAGAACGAGATTTTCCAGGAAATACATGTCGGCGAAAGGCTAAAAGGCTACATCAAAAAACTTCGGGAAGATGATAAAGTTGATGTAAGCCTGCAAAAACAAGGTTATGATGAAGTAAGCACCGCAAAAGAAACCATTTTGCGCAAGCTGAGCATGAACCATGGCTATTTGCCTTTAACCGACAAATCTGACCCGGAAGATGTAAAAGAATCACTGCAAATGAGCAAGAAGCTTTTCAAGAAGGCTATCGGCGCATTGTATAAAGATAAGAAGATTGCTTTGGAAGATATGGGAATAAGGAGTTTGGAGAAATAGTTATATATTTGTTTATGGCAGCGAAAAAAGAAAGAGAGCTTTTGAAAGAACATCTTTATTGGGCTTATGCTAATTTAGCTATGGCTCATTCAGCTGTAGACAAAGGCCAAGAAGATTATGGGATGTTCAATTTTATGATTCGTGCAAAACTATATAAAGGCTTACTTTCTGGTACGATGAATATACGTACTCTATTTGATGATGAAAAAATCAAGCTTGCGAACGGGTTAAAATGTAGTTATTGTGAAGCAACCGAAAAACTTGCACTCGATCATATTTTACCTAAAATAATTGGTGGGAGAGATGAAGGAGATAACCTGATATTTGCCTGTAAAAGCTGTAATAGCTCTAAAGGCAAAAAAGATCTAATGGAATGGATGCAATTTCGTGGGGATTTCCTTCCGCTATTTATAATTAGGAGATATTTAAAATTAGCAATCAGCCATTGCATTGAAAATGAATTAACTGAAAAAAAATTAAATGAATTAGATTATTCAACTATCCCTTACAAAATTAAATTGATTCCAATAAATTATCCAAAACCTAGTCAATTAAAATTAATTTAGTTTAACTAATTCTTCACAACTTTCTGCCGGAAACTCCCCTTCTCTCCTGTTATACTTAAAAAGTAAATTCCGGCTGTAAGCGACTGAATATCAACTACTGTTTGCGGTGATGTAAACTCCTGCTGCAAACAAACCTTGCCATCAATTTGCATAATCTCAATCCTGAGCTTTTCATTAAAACCCAAAGCATTTTCCGGCATATCTATATATAGCCTTCCATGGCCCGGATTTGGATAAACCCTAAAATTATAACCGCTGGTTTTTGCATCGGCCGGTACAGATAAGTTGATGTCTTTGGTTACAGATTTTACTTTGTTCAGTATCCAGTTATTCGGGTCAACTGAAATACCTGTAACATTTCCCCGCAAGGGAATATGGTAATAAGTAGTATTGGTATCCTGGAAAAGCCTGATGATGGTATCGCCTTCCAGGCGCTTTACAAGCAGCTCATAAGGTGTACGGAAAAGTTTGGTTTTTGTGGTGGATGTTGTTTGTACCGAACGCAGTTTTAAAGTATCATTTGTATGATTCCAGGTCATTGTAAAAGTCGGGTAACCCTCGCCATAATACCATTGCTCAAAAAATAAATCCAGTTTCACATCTGTTTCTTTCTCCATGTGGTTTTTAAAATCCTTTAAGGTTACAGTTTTACCGCTATATTTTTCCTGGTAGCTCTTCAGCGCGCCGAAAAACCGTTCATCATTATTTACCAGAAACCTTAAAGTATGAATAATGGCTGCGCCTTTACGATAAACCAGGCGGCCTTCATATAATTTATCAAAAGCCAAAGTATCAGTTACATATACACTGCCGCCAAGCCTGCTCATGGCATACGCATGGTAATTTTCCATCATAGTTGGCGCATCGGCAGGCCACATTTTTTCAGCAGCAAGATATTCGGCATAGCTCGCAAAACCTTCGTTCAGCCACATATCGCGGTAGCTTACCAGGCTTACATTATCGCCCCACCACTGGTGAGCCATTTCGTGCGCCAGCAAATATTTATCGGTTATGCTGCCAATGGCGCTCATGGTCTGGTGTTCCATGCCGCCGCTTACCGGTGCGCTGTAAATGCCGTATTTGTCATTTGCAAACGGATATACACCAAACATGTCGGAGAAGTTTGATATTATACCCGGCGATACAGATCTGGAAACTTCTGCATCAAGTTTTCCTTTTTCAGTATCATAAATAAAATCCTGCATTTCTACCGAAAGAGAGTGATGATCTAAACTAACACCATAATTGTTAATGAAATATGGCGCTACAGCAACGCTTACCAGGTAATAATTTATTTTATAACCCGATTTCCATTCGAACCTGTGCTTACCATTCCCGAGATCTGCAACACGATGTAATTTTCCGTTAGATGCCACTTTCAGGCTGGTATCGGTAGTTACAAAAATCCGTACAGAGTCTGCTAAATCTGTAACAACCTGTTTGCAGGGCCACCACTCATAAGCCGAATATGGCACACTAAGCGAATGTGTAATTTTTACTCCGTATTCTGTATCCGTTTCGTTAATTAAGCCCAGCTTCCAGGTATTTACAGTTGTTGGCGGATTTCCGCGGTAAAATATTTGTGCTGTTACTGTTGAATTTTTAGCGATGGGATTTTGCAGCTTCACCTGTACTTCGCCATTGGCACGGCTGCTGTTTACAAGGTATTTTTGGTTATTGATATATATGGAATCAATAGTTAAATTCTGGTGCAGCTCAAAAGCGAAAGTATCCATCTTTGAGGCGGTAACAATGGCTTTTATGGTTCCGCTTCCGCTGATGTAATTGCTTTGGTTGCTGATATTTACATCAAGCGCGTACAGGTTTACATCATATTGCAGCAACTGCCTTCCTAATTTTTCAGATCTCTTATAAGGACTTGTTTGTGCCTGAAGCATTTTTACGCTGAGGCATATATGGAAGAGGATGAAAATTATGCTTTTGAAACTCATTTTTACGTAACAAGTATTAAGAATGTAAAGTTATGGAAAATTCGGCTATGCTACGCCAGCAATGCAATATGATAAGTGCTTTTCATTTATTTGTTATGCGATTCGGGGTAAATTTGAAAGTGAGTTACTTCGAAAAGTATTTGTTAATTCTTATATAATTTCACTATAGCTTATTTCCGCTGCTAAAAAAATTCATTCGCCCTTTGCTTTAGCATTGGGCAGCATTGTATTTTTTAATTCAATTCCCGGGCTCAGGTTGTCCATATAATAAACCCTGTAAAAATGCTTTCATAATCAAAAAATAAAATCAACGCAATCATAAAAATCAATACAAATCAGCGGTCAACAAAAAGCGCCGCCGGTATTTACCGGCGGCGCTTTCAAAAATATAATCTAATTAACAGCAGAAAACTATTTCACTTCACCCGAAATATTCAGGTCAATTCTCGATTGCGGAATATTGGCCGTAACCGTAAGCGATTTATGGAACGGGCCGATAGACCCAGCATTATATATTGCCTTAATTGTGCCTTTTTTGCCTGGCATAATCGGCTCTTTCGGGAACTCCGCCACTGTACAGCCGCAAGATGTTTTTACATCGGCAATAATCAGCGGAGCTTTACCGGTGTTTGTAAAAGTAAATTCAACGTTTTGCGGAACCTGGTGCTTTATTACGCCAAGGTTCATATCCTGGTTGTCCCACTTTACAGTAGTGGTAGTTTCGGTTGCAGTTCCGGAAGCAGGCGCTTTGGAAGCTGTTTGCGCATTGGCTGCGCCAAAGCAAAGTGTTGTTGCAAGTAAGAAGAGTAATAATGTGTGTTTCATAATTCTTTAGCTTTAATTAGTTTGATAAATTTCGAACAGAACAAAGATACTCACTAAATAAATCAAAAATTGTTAACAGCTTTGTAACGTTTGTTAATGAGTTGTTAACGATTTGCACAGCCCGCCATTTAATTGTAATTTTTGATCATGAAACGAAGCACTTTCAGGCTGGTGGTGGCATTGGGCGTTTTCTGCATTGCAGGTATAATACTGGTGCAGGTTTACTGGGTACAGCGTGCTTTCGATCTTAAAGAAAAGCAGTTTCAGCAAAATATACAGCTGGCCTTACGTAGCGTGGCCGAAAAAATGGCATCCATAAGCGGCGTGGTACTTCCTGTGGAAAGCCCGGTAAAGCAATTAGAATCTGACTATTACGTAGTAAATGTTAACAGTGCCATTGATGCCAATTTGCTGGAATATTACCTGCGCAGTGAATTTTCACGCTTTAACCTGAATATAGATTACGAGTACCAGATCTACGACTGCCACAGCAACGAAATGGTTTACGGCAAACTCATCAGCGCTAACACAGGTAAAAATGCGCCGCTGAAGTCCGCCGATCTGCCTAAGTGGGAAGATTTTACCTATTACTTCGGCATTCGTTTTCCCGGGCATACAGGCTATGTATTGGAGAGTATGGATATATGGATCTTTTCATCATTTATCTTATTGCTGGTAGTAGTTTTTTTCGGTTATGCTTTAACGGCCATCTCGCGGCAGAAACGCCTGTCCGAAATGCAGAAAGAGTTTGTAAATAACATGACGCATGAGTTCAAAACACCGCTTTCTACTATTGCTATTGCCGCCGATGTTTTAGGAAAGCCTGGCGTGGAAAGTGATACAAAAACCCTTAAAACCTATGCCGGAATTATCGCCTCGGAAAACTCGCGCCTGCTGAAACAGGTAGAAAAGGTTTTACAGATTGCCAGCCTGGATAAAGACGAGATACACATCAACAAACAAACTATAGATATTCACCAGGTTATAGAAAATGTTGTTTCTCAGTCGGCACTAAACCTGGATGCTAAAAACGTAAAGCTGCAATTGAATTTAGAGGCAGGTAAACATAAAGTAGAAGCTGATGAATTACATTTGACCAATATGCTGCACAACCTTTTAGATAATGCCATAAAGTACAGTACAGATGCGCCACAGATTACCATCAGCACAAAAAACGCAAATGGCTATTTACATTTAAGTGTTAAAGATAATGGCCTCGGCATAGAGAAACAATACCAGCAGAAGGTTTTTGAGAAATTTTTCCGCGTGCCAACCGGCAATATTCACAATGTAAAAGGTTTTGGGTTGGGCTTAAGCTATGTACACAAAATGGTAAAAGCGCACAAATGGAAAATAGAGCTGCAAAGCGATGAAAAAACAGGCAGCACTTTCACCATTACCATTCCACTCCGCTAAATACGAAAGATGCAAAACACAAGCGCACATATTTTATTTGTAGAAGACGATATAAACCTGAGCTTTGTAACCTGCGATAACCTGGAGAAACAAGGTTACAAAATTACCAGCGCAGCCGATGGGCTGGAAGCCTGGGAAATCTACAAACAAGGCAATTTCGACCTGTGTATTTTAGATGTAATGCTGCCCGGTAACGATGGGTTTTCACTTGCCAGGCAGATCCGTGAGCGAGACCAGCAGATCCCCATATTATTCCTCACGGCAAAATCGTTAAAAGACGACCGAATAGAAGGGTTGCGTAACGGCGGCGACGATTATATCACCAAGCCTTTCAGCATCGAGGAGCTTATTTTACGCATAGAAATTTTCCTCAAACGCAGGTTTATTTCCGGCCAAAATCAGCCAGGCAAAAGCCTGTTTACATTGGGCAGTTACAGCTTCGACCATGCCAACCTGCTGCTGAAAAACCAGGCGCAAACGCATCAACTTACACAAAAAGAGGCCGACCTCTTAAAGTATTTATGCCAGCATCCCAATATAGTTATCAAGCGCGAGGAAATTTTAAAATCTCTCTGGGGAGATGATGATTATTTTATGGGCCGCAGCCTGGATGTTTTTATTTCGCGCCTCAGAAAATACCTTCAGCATGAGCCAAATGTAAAGATCAACAATGTACATGGTGTTGGTTTCCGGATGGATGTTTCCCCATAGTTAAGGATACATATATACTATTGGTAAAAAATGCTTTATAACAAATTCAGAAAGTAACTCGCAGAACATTTGCAACTTTAGCGGTAATTTTAAGCAAACTCATTCGTTACAAATTTAAAATTCATTAATGCGTTACTGGCTTCTGCTGCTATATATACTCTTCGTAAAAAATGCTTTCGCGCAGCATACTGCCATAGGTTTGCCGAAAATGAATATGGTTTACATTGGCCTTGAAAACCCGATTACTGTTGCGGTGGAAGGCGTTAAGGCAAAAGATCTGCACGTAGAAATTACAGGTGGAGCGTTGAAAGGCGAAAACGGCAGCTATGTTTTTATCCCGGATGGAAGCATTCGCCTGGCCAGATTAAAAGCAGGCGTTAAAAAACGAGGCAAAATAAAATGGGTTGATTCAGCTGAATACAGGGTACGCAATGTTCCAAAGCCTGAGGTTTTATTTGGTACAAAAATGGGCGGACACATTAGCCTGGGAGAGGTTATGACTGTATCTCAAGTTAACGCAGGCTTGGGAGAAGGTTTCGCCTATGAAGGTATAAAATACAATGTAACTTCCTATCGCATTACAATTACAGGTGAAAACATATTTTATCATGAATTCGTAAAAGGAAGAAGAATTTCAGCAAAAACACGCAATATTTTTAGAAGACTTAAGGGCGGAGATAAAATAACAATTCATAATGTAACTGCTGTTTTATCCAATCTGGGAACTGAGTTAAACACATTAGGTCCAGTGGAGCTTTTGGTAAAAGGCTCAAGAATACCTGGCAATATAATCCACAAAGCTTCATTCGTAAATAACGCCGGCACAAAACACAGCTTCAGTTCAAACGAAACAGATTTTACAGATGATGATTTTTTTGATAACTCAGATACGGTTTTTAAGGATGGGCTTTGGGGAATTATTAATTTAGAAACCAACAGGCCAATACACCAATCTTATTATAAGAAAGACACATTGCTTTGGACCAAAACCTATTTTTATGATGGGAGCCTGAAGTTGCATAAAATCATTAATCATAATAATTCTACAGGTACATATATAGACTATTACGAAAATGGCTCAATATTTAAGCAGGGAAAGTTTCTCCTGGTTGAAAACTTTGACCTAATAGTTGATAAAGATTGCTATTTGCATTTGTTTTTGAATAAAAACAGCATTTGCGAGCTGGATGATATAAATGAATGTCTTATTGGGCAATGGAAAGTTTTTTACGAGAACGGAAAACTTAAGGAAATGGGCAATATGGATACAACATATACCAATAAGTACTATTTCATTCATAAAATAAATACTGACGATCCCAACAAAAAACACATAAAGGAAAAAGAATATCCGCTGATTTTTTCCGTACGCCATGGCCTCTGGAAATTTTATGACGAGAACGGAAAGCTCATTCGGGAAAGCACATACGAAAAAGGCCATATAAAGGAACCGTAAAAAATACTTCGACCCCAAACAATTTTCATATGTGTATAAACGAATTAAAAAAAATCGTATATTCGTGTATCATAGTCGTTAAAGGGTGAGGTTATTTTTAGCAATTATATTGTTTCTGGCTTTTGCCGGCAGGCTTGGCGCGCAGTGCCCGGGCAATGGGTACGCATCATCGGCCGAATTGATTAAGAACGGCGATTTCTTGCAAGGCAATAACGATTTCAGCAGCTCCTATACACACTGTAATACCGGCGGCTGTATTGGCTGGTCGCAAGGCAAATATACAGTTGATAAAAATGCATCCGACTATTCCATGTTTTTCTCAGGCAAAGATCATACTACCGGTAAAGGCGAATTCTGGATCGGCACTACAGATGGCGTGAGCAACTCAACTGCCTGGTGCCAGACTGTTCGCGTTAAACCCAGAACCAATTATGTGATTTCTGCCTGGTTCTCTAATTTAAATATCAATGTTTTTTTTGGCTCTGCCAACTTACAATTCGCTGTAAACGGTACCCCTATCGGGTCGTCATTTACAGCACCGAAAGATACCGGGACCTGGGAACAGCAGGAACTAATGTGGTATTCCGGGAACAATTCATCCATTAACTTATGCATAATAAATAAATCGCCCAATGCATTTTATGGTATAGGCTTTGGCATTGATGATATTTCGATGCGCGAATGTTTATGCAATTACCCCGCAACAGCCAGTAAAGATACTACAATTTGCGAGGGCGAAAGCGTAAAGCTGAAAGCAAGTTTAGGGAATAGTTATATATGGACGCCAACCGCAGGCACAAGCTGCTCCAACTGCCAGGAAGCAACCGTAAAACCCACAGGCACAACCAATTACTTTGTTGCCGTAACCGATACAAGCACCTGTTTAAGTACAGCAGTTGTTAAAGTAACCGTAAATCAAATTCCTAAAGCAAAAATAAAAGGCGATACGCTGATCTGCAACGGTGCACCGGCGGTTTTAAAAGCTACTTTGCCCGATGCAGCTTACCTGTGGAGCACCGGCAGCAAAGATTCATTTATTTCAGTAACAAAGCCGGGCACCTATAAGGTTAAAGTAACGGTAAAAGGCTGCAGCGCTACCGATTCATTTATTGTTAAGGAAACCGATGTGCGTTTTAACCTGGGGAAAGATACCGCGCTTTGCGACGGACAAGTTCTTACCTTAAATATTGCCACGCAGGCAGACAGTATAACCTGGCATAACGGATCGAACAACAAGAGTTTTAATGTAACAGCAGCAGGTAAATACTGGGCAAAGCTTAAAACCAATAATTGCAGCTTTACCGATACCATAACAGTACAGTATAAACCAAACCCTGTAGTAAACCTGGGCAATGATATAACTTTATGTGAAGGCCAGAAAATAGAGCTCGATGCAGGCAATACCGATGCATTAGTTGTTTGGTCAACCGGAAACACTACACAAACCATAACAGTAAGCACTGCAGGCACATACTGGGCAAAAGTTACACGAAACGGCTGCTCAACAAATGATACTATAAATATTAAGTACCAAAAACCAATAACTGTAAGCCTCGGCGCAGATTCATCTTTATGCGAGGGTGGCATAGTTGAGCTTAAAGCCAAAAACACAGCATGGCAAAACCCTGTTTATTTATGGCAGGATGGCTCGGCAGCAGAAAATTTCTTTGTTACCAAACCCGGCAAATACTGCGTTTTTGTAAAGGAAGGCGCCTGTACAGCCAGCGATACAATAGAAATAAATTATAAACCTAAGCCTGTATTAAATATTGGTAAAGATATTACCGTATGCGCCGATGAGGAAGTGATGCTGGATGCAGGTATTTCTGCCGATAGTTATTTATGGAGTACCGGTGAAACCACGAAAGCAATAAAAGCAACATCCAGCGGCACATACCACATATCAGCAACAATAAATGGCTGCGTAGCCTCCGATACAATAAAAGTAACTTTTCTGCCGCTGCCTATATTTTCACTTGGCAATGATACAACGCTTTGCGAAGGGCAGACAATGCTTCTGCATGCTAACGTTGAAAACGTAAAATATTTATGGCACGATGGCTTTCTTTCGCCCTATGCAACTGTTACCAAACCCGGCACTTACTGGGCAAAGGCTGATAATGGCCGCTGCAGCTTTACCGATACAATACACGTTAAATACAATTCATACCCCGAAGTTGAGCTCGGCGAAGATACATTGCTTTGTCCCGGCCAAACACTGCTGCTTGATGTTACAGTTGATGGTGCAAGCTACTATTGGAATGATAGCTCAACAGCAGGTATAAAAGAAATCACCTCACCCGGAAAATACTGGGTTGTAATTGCTAACGGGCATTGCACAAGCTCAGATACAATACGCGTTTTTTATAAAAATGAGCCCGTTATAAACCTTGGTAAAGATACCACACTTTGCGGCAAAGGGTCCTGGCAGCTGGATGCCGGTAACCCCGATGCTGATTTTATATGGAACACCGGCCAGAAAACACGTACCATTACAGTTACAAAGCCAGGCAAATACTGGGTGGAAGCAAGCTATTGCGGGATAAAAGCAGCCGATACCATTGCGCTTGGCTTTATAAATTACCAGCCGGAAGATCTATATATGCCAACTGCTTTTAGCCCGAATGACGATAAGCTGAACGATACTTTGCGCGCTGTAGGTATTGACGTAATAGATGATTTTGAATGGCGTATTTACAACCGCTGGGGACAGCTGATTTTCCGCACAAACGATATGAAAGCCTCCTGGGATGGCAAATTAAATGGCGGCGTACCTGCTCCGGAAGGATTGTACCATTGGAAATTAACACTGCGCTCGCCATGTTTGCCCGGTAATGATATGATGCGCACCGGGAATGTTTACCTGATCCGCTGATTTTTTTTTGTTTTGAACATATAGCAGGCGCTTCTTTTTATTGATGCTTATAAATTTACCCTAAGCATCTTTATGAAGAAGTATATATGCACTTTTATAATAACATTTTTTGTTATAAGTAAATCTTTCGCCCAGGCCGATACGGTTGGCCCCTGGGCCCGTGAAGCCGTTTTCCAGCTCAATTTTTCGCAGGTTGCTCTTAGTAACTGGCAGGGCGGCGGCCAAAGCACAATTGCCGGTGTTGGTTTCGCCCATTTCCTGCTAAGCCATTTTAACCAGAACCATGTTTGGGAAAACAGGCTCGGCCTTGGCTATGGCGTCTTTCGGCAAGGCCAAAGCGCACTGCTGCAGAAAAGCGATGATATGCTGAGACTTCAAAGCAAATACTCGCGCAAACTATCGGGGCACTGGAACTATGCTGCGCTGGCCGATTTCAATACCTTTATTATGCCTGGTTATAAATACCGTGAAGATTCTGCTACAAAAGAACTTTATGAAGCCGAGTTGTTATCACGATTTTTAGCGCCGGCATATCTCATTACTTCACTTGGCTTGGAATACCGCCCCGATGAGCGATTATCCTTAATGATTGCCCCTTTAAGCGGAAAAACAACCTTTGTTTTGCACGATTCACTTTCCGCCGCCGGCGCATTTGGCGTTGAACCGGGCAGGCAGTTGCGTGCGGAATTTGGTGCCAATGTTAAAAATCTGCTAAAATTCAATATCATGAAAAATGTATTGTTTGAGAGCGACGCGAACTTCTTTGCTAACTACAAAACCCTGAATGAAATTGACATAAACTGGATTGCCGGGCTGATAATGACTGTTAATAAAAACCTGAATGCCAAGGTAAGCACGCATCTTATTTACGACGAAGATGTTGATGTGGCACGTAATGATGGCACAGTTGGGCCTGCGGTTCAGTTTAAAGAAGCGCTGAGCGTTGGAATCCAGTACAGGTTGTAAATAATATTAACAGAGAAGTTATGAAATAAGGGTTTAAGCTGTATTTGTAAAAATACTGAGCCAGAAAATATTAAAGGTACATGCGTTTTATAGGGAAGCCATTAATTTTACCATATATACTAAGCTGCAAAAATACTTCGGCACCTCAAAATACTATTCAACAGGCATATCTTCAATACCGGAATAGCACATTTCAAATCGGCTAATTGATTATCTTTGCCTTTTCAAGTGTATAATTCATGTATAAAAATATAGATGGCGATTTACTGCAGCTGTTAACCGCACAGGCCGAAAAAAATACTTTCCGCAAAATTGTTCCCGGTGAAAACTATATACCGCCAACCGGAAAAGTAGTTGATGCGCATGATCTTTTACTTGGTGTGGATGCGGTTTTGGATGGCTGGCTTACAACAGGCCGCTATGCGTTGCAGTTCGAGCGCAAATTCGCTAAATACTTCGGCAGTAAAACTTCCCTGCTGGTAAATTCAGGTTCATCGGCAAACCTGGTGGCTTTTTCGGCATTAACCTCGCCCAAACTTGGCGATAAAGCCATAAAGCCCGGCGATGAAATTATTACGGTAGCAGCAGGTTTCCCCACAACAGTAAATCCCATGATCTCATTCGGTTGCGTGCCGGTGTTTATGGACGTGGATATTCCTACTTACGATTTCAAGCCCGAGCAGCTGGAAGCGGCCATCAGCCCAAAAACAAAGGCAATTATGATGGCGCATACCCTGGGAAACCCGTTTAACCTGGATGCCGTAATGGAAGTTGCCAAAAAGCATGATCTTTGGGTGATTGAAGACAATTGCGATGCTTTAGGCTCTACATACAATGGCAAAAAAACAGGCTCATTCGGTCATTTGGGTACAGTCTCTTTTTATCCTGCACACCACATTACCATGGGCGAAGGCGGTTCAGTGCTTATCAATGATATAAAGCTGAAGCTACTGGCTGAAAGTTTCCGCGATTGGGGCCGCGATTGCTATTGCGCACCCGGAAAAGAAGACACTTGCGGCAAGCGTTTCGGCTGGCAGCTGGGCGATCTGCCTTTCGGTTACGACCATAAATATACGTACAGCCATGTTGGTTACAATTTAAAAGTAACTGATACGCAGGCAGCTATAGGATTGGGACAGTTGGAAAAAGCCGACCATTTTGTGGAGAAGCGCAAGATCAACCACAAAATGCTTTACAACAAGCTGAAACAGGCCGGTTTAGAGGAACATCTGATTCTGCCGGAGGCAACGCCAAATTCAGATCCAAGCTGGTTCGGTTTCCTCATGACTTTAAGAAACGATACCGTTGACCGTACAGAACTTACACAATATCTCGAAAGCCAGAAGGTAGGCACAAGATTATTGTTCGCCGGTAATTTGACCAAGCAGCCAGCTTACCAAAATATGCAATATCGTGTTGTTGAAAATCTTGATAATACAGATATTGTAATGAACCGCGCATTCTGGCTGGGAATATGGCCGGGCCTGGAAGAAGAACATTTCGATTATATGACAGACAAACTCAAAGCATTTTTTAACCGCTGATTAATAATGATTTATTTGATTGCGTTGAGTTTGTTTTTTGATTATTGAAGCATTTTTTGATGAATTGATATATGGAATTTAGTTGTGAGGTTGGAATGTTGTGAGGTTGCTTCGCATCGCGGAATGTTTTCTCGCAAAGGCGCAAAGAAGCAAAGGCGCGAAGTTTTTGTTTCTAAGTTTATTAAGGCATTTTTTGCGATATTGATATATGGAAATTAGTTGTAAGCTTGCTTCGCATGGAATTCGTAATTTGTAATTGAATAGCTTGTTGTTTCGCGTTGCGACACTGGTTTCTGGTTACTGATCTCTGATGAAGGCATTTTTAATTTTTAATTAAATATATTACTGCTTCGCATCGCGCCCATAATTTACTCATTTACTCAATTACTCATTATTTACGCAATTACTCATTGTTTCAAAACCGTTGGAACTTAAAGAATAAAGCAAAGCTTAAACGCATAAAACTTGTACGGCTTGCTCGAAAATATAAAACAGGCATTTGCGGCAATCCGCATGAATCTGCTGCGGGCTGTGCTCACCATTTTCATTATAGCATTCGGTATTATGTCGCTAATCAGCATGTTAACAGCTGTAGATGGCATGAAAAGCGCCTTATATTCCAGTTTTGCATCAATCGGCTCCAACACGTTTAATATTTCTTACCAGGATGCTTTTACGGGTATGCAGCGGCACGGCAGGCGCACACGCGATCCGATACCTATTTCATATGCTGAAGCTGTTGGTTTTCAGAAACGTTATAATTTCCCGGCATTGGTTTCTTTAAGCTACGAAGCCTCAGATGCAGCTGTTATTCAATACCTTGCAACCAAAACACCGCCCAAAATAAGTGTTATTGGTGCAGATCAGTTTCATATTTCCATATCGGGGCTGCAACTGCAGGAAGGTCGAAATTTTACCAGCCAGGAAATTCAGGGCGGCCGTAAAGCAGCCATTATTGGCAGTTCTCTGCACGAGGAGCTTTTCGGTCCGCAAACTGCAGCAGGCAAAACCATATCGGTGGATGGTAAAAAATACCTGGTTATCGGGAGCCTTCAACCCAAAGGCAGCACATTTGGGCCAAGCCAGGATAATCGTGTAATTATACCCTTGCTTGCGGCGCAAAGCCATTTCCAGGAATTTGATTCGTACGATATTGCGGTACAGGTTAAGGAAGTTGAAAAGCTTGATGAAGGCATTAACGAGGCTACCGGGCTTTTGAGAATTATAAGAAAGCTGCGCCTGCAGGACGATAATAACTTTTTTATTACCAAATACGATACTTTATCCGAAACGCTTTCCGCCAATATTATTATGATTCAGCTGATTGCGTTTGGCATTGGAATTATTACACTTATTGGCGCCGCAGTAGGCCTTACTAATATTATGCTGGTTTCGGTTACTGAGCGCACACGCGAAATTGGCCTCCGCAAAGCGCTTGGCGCAACACCCAAAAACATTCGCCGGCAGTTTATCCTGGAAGCACTTGTAATTTGCCAGACCGGCGGCGTTTTAGGTATTTTAGCCGGTTTACTGCTTGGTAATTTTGTGGCCAGCTACTTCAATGGAGGGTTCATTATTCCCTGGAACTGGATTATCTTTGGTGTAATATTATGCATATTAGTTGGCCTGGCCGCAGGATTGTATCCTGCCGCAAAAGCAGCGCGTTTAGATCCGGTTGAAAGCCTGAGGCATGAATAATGAAATTTTGAATTTTGAATGCTGAATGTTGAATTAATTTTGTTTCAGAGCGCCAGTCACTTGCAATGGGCTTTAGCCTATTGTCAATTAAAAATTAAAAATGCCTTCATCAGTAACCAGTAACCAGTAACCAGTGTCGCAACGCGAATCAATTACGAATTAACAATTACGAAATGCGAATGTAGCTTATTCAATTAAAAATGCCGCGATGAGAAGCATTGTTAGAACTTTGCAACTGAATGTAAAAACTTTGCGCCTTTGCTTCTTTGCGCCTTTGCGGGAAATAATTCCGCGATGCGAAGTAACCTTACAACCTCACAACTTTCCAACCTTACAACTTTTACATATATACATAAGCCAAAAAATGCTTTAAGATGAATAAAAATCTGTCGAAAATAAAAACATTCAACATTCAAAATTCAGCATTCAAAATTTTTGTCTTTTTCGCATATATCATCTTAGCGAAAAATGCTTCAGGTCAAAGCACTAATTATGATAGAAACTCGCCGGCATGGCGATTAATGGAAAGACTGGAAATTAAAAGTGGTAATCTGAATAATCAATTGTTCCTTGATGGCGGACCGGTTACAAGATTAAACTGGCAACAATATATAGATTCGAATTACTATTTAACCAAGGATGATCCTTCACTGAGCCAAAGCAATATTTTTAACGGCAGGTTAACCAAAGCAGATGAATACTGGCTTGATTATACGAACAGCGATAATTTACCTTGGGGCGATAGCCTGAGAGCAAAGAGCAAAAAGCCGACCCTTAAACATTTCTACAAAACCAAAGCAAATTTACTGGAAGCACATACCAAAGATTTTGATGTATTTATAAACCCGGTTTTAGCTTTTGGCTATGGCAGAGAAACCATTTCAGACGATTATACTTTCCGCAACACGCGCGGTGTGGAAATTCGCGGACAAATTAGCGACAAGCTTGGCTTTTACAGTTTCATTGCAGAGAACCAGGTTGGTTTCCCTACTTACATCGAGCAAAATATAGCAGCAAATGGCGTTGTACCAAGTGAAGGTTTATGGAAACCATTTAAGAAGAAATACTATGATTTTTTAACCAGCCGAGCATATATTACCTTCTCTCCTATCAAACACATAAATGTACAATTTGGTAACGATAAAAACTTCATTGGCAGTGGTTTCCGCTCTTTTTTACTCAGCGATTTTGCCAAAGACTATCTTCATCTCAAAATAAATACGCGCGTATGGAGATTCCAGTACCAGAATATTTTCGCGGAAATGACCAATTACCAGCGCCTTGCAAAACCATATCCAAAAAAATACGCAGCGCTGCATTATCTTACTTTCGATGCGGCAAAATGGCTGAATTTTGGTGTTTTTGAAGGAATTATGTTTTACGATAATCAGAATACAGGCCGCGGTTTCGATTTCAATTACCTGAATCCTGTAATGTTTTATCGTACGGCGGAACACAATGTTGGCTCGGCAGATAACGCTTTGCTTGGCGCGAATATGAATGTGCTTGTTGCGAAGCGCGTAAAACTCTACGGCCAGTTAAATTTAGATGAATTTGTACTGGAAGAATACCGGAACAACCGCAACTGGTGGGCGAATAAATACGCTGTACAAGCCGGTTTTAAATGGATAGATTTCCTTGGCTTGCCAAATGTAGATCTCCAGTCGGAATTTAACCTTGTTCGCCCTTTTACATATTCCACAGATACTATTGCCAAAGCTTACGAGCATTTCCACCAGCCACTGGCGCATCCTATGGGCGCTAACCTGCGCGAACTCGTAACTATTATAAATATAAATACATACGCGCCTCTTAATATTCAGTTCAAATACATTATTAACCAGCAAGGATTAGATTCGGGCAAAACTAATTTCGGTAGTAACATTTTTATTGATAACAGAAAAAGATCGGGGCCTTATGGACATAATTTGCTACAAGGATTAAAAACAACAACTACCTTTGCAGAACTTACAGCCAGTTACTTGTTGCGCCACAACCTTTTTATTGATGCAAATGTGCTTTTCCGTACGCAGAAGAACGATGTAATTACGCAAAACACAACATTTTACGGCTTAGGCTTGAGATTAAATTTCACACAACCCGATTATACTTTTTAGATTTTCTTAGAATTCATGCAGCAGAATCCCATACTTGTTGAGCGCTACCGCGGCGAAGTACTCGAAAGCTTTCACCGTGGCGTAATTTGTATTGTTGATGAAAAAGGCGATGTGGTTTTCTCCGCCGGCGATATTCAGCAGGTTTGTTTTCCGCGTTCTGCGCTTAAATTGTTCCAGATTTTGCCTTTGCTGGAATGTGGCGCCGTAGAAAAATTCGGTTTTACTTTAGAAGAAATCGCCATTATGTGCGGCTCTCATAATGGTGAAAAATCGCATATATCGGTTGTCGAAAAAATACTTCAGAAAATAGGCTTAGAAAAATCTCTGCTCAAATGCGGCGCGCAGTACCCAACTTTGGCCGAAGACAGAAACGCGCTTATTAAAACCGATGGAAGCCCTGAAGATCTGCACAATAACTGCTCGGGCAAACATGCCGGTTTTTTGGCAATGTGTGTATTTATGGGCTGGGATACAGAAACTTATCATAAGGCTGAGCATCCGCTTCAGCAAGCTGTTTTAGATATAACGGCAGAAATGCATGAGTACGATAAAAATAAAATTTCTACTGCTTTAGATGGCTGCTCGGCACCAATTTTCTCTTTGCCGGTTTACAATCAGGCGCTTGGTTATAAGAATTTAATGTCACCGGAAAAATTCGGCGAAAAACGTACAAAAAGCTGTAAAACAGTAATTGAAGCGCTTACAAAATATCCGCACATGATTGCCGGCACAAAGCGCTATTGCAGCGAGATGATGGATGTTTGCGGAAGCCGCATTTTTGGTAAAACCGGCGCCGATGGTGTTTATTCACTTGGATTTATAAACGAAAAACTGGCTTGCACCATTAAAATAGACGATGGCATGATGGGTCCGCAATATTCTGTAGCACAACGCATTATAGAAGATTCCGGAATTTTCACCAAAGAATTGCTTCAGCCTTTACATCATTACATAGAATCGCCGATTGTAAACTGGGCAAAAAACCCAACAGGCGAAAGCAAAGTAAATGAAGAGGTTTTCAGCAAGATTAATATTTCTATAATTTAAGTTTTTCTTTAAAGAATTAAATCAGCCACGAAGGAACAAAGGCACTAAGCATTTTTAACCGCTGATTACAATGATTTATTTGATGCCGTTGATTTTGTTTTTTGATTATTGAAGCATTTATTTGGTGACGCGATATATATGATTTAGTTGTAAGGTTTCTTCGCATCGTAGAATTCATTCTCGCAAAATCGCAAAGAAGCAAAGGCGCGAAGTTTTTGTTTCTAAGTTTATTAAGGCATTTTTTGAGATATTGATATATGGAAATTAGTTGTAAGGTTGTAAAGTTGTAAGGTTGCTTCGCATCGCGGTATTTTTAATTTTTAATTCTTAATTTTTAATTGAAGATGCGGCATTCGTAATTGTTAATTCGTAATTGAATATTACTTTCCTGCCGATTCTATATAAATAACCGCTTTGGTTTCGAAAAACTCTTCTTCAAAAAAATGCGGTAGTGGAAAAATTTGAGCACGGCTGCGGAAGGCTGACAGTTCTTCCTTCAGCGTTTCTCCACCTTTCAGATACAAAATTCCATTAGGTAAACCATTTTGCTGTTTGGTTTTAATTTTGTTGCGAACCCAGCCATAAAAAGCATTGATATCCGTAACAGCTCTTCCGGTAATAAAATCAAATTTACCGGGAATTTCTTCTGCGCGGGCATGATAAGCACGCACGTTTTTCAAATCCAAAGCTTTGGCAACTTCCTGTACAACTTTAATTTTTTTACCAATAGAATCTACCAGCGTAAAAGCAACATCGGGAAACATAATAGCTAATGGAATGCCTGGAAAACCGCCGCCGGTGCCAACATCCATAATCTGCGTTCCCATTGTAAAATTAATAACTTTCGCAATGCCCAGGCTGTGCAGGATATGGCGCTCAAAAAGGTTCTCTACATCTTTTCTGGATATAAGATTTATTTTGTCATTCCACTCGGGGAAAATCCTGCCAAGCTCTTCATATAGCTTTATTTGCGCCGGATTAAGATCTGGAAAGTATTTGGTAATAATTTCTACGTTATTCATGTGATTAATTCAAATGCGTAAATGAATAATTGAATAAATGAGTGAATGTTTTAGCTGCAGAATAATTCACAATTTACCATTCGCCATTTAATTTCGTTTAGTCAGGATTTTCTTAAAAGTTGCTGTTATTGTACATTATAATTTCAACGCTTGCTTTTTGCCCTTCCAAGCCGGGCGGGCTTCTTCTTTTGTCATGAAACAAAAGAAGCAAAAATTCTAGGCTGTAAATTATTGCGCTAAAAATAGCTTCAAAACATTTTCTACCTGCAACCGGAGCCGCCAGTTCGTCTAGTGCTTGTTGTTCTATCGCGTTGGCTCGCCGGTTGCTCCGTAAGTTAATGCTGCTGTAATTCACCATTGACCATTTACAATTCACCATATGAGTAAATGCTTTAAAACTATTTTCTTAACGCTTATAATTTAAGGCCGTTCTAGCGCATGGATCTCAAAATGATAAATTTCGAAAGATTTTTGATTCGATTATTTAGATTTCATATCTCACAATAGCTTTTTATGTTGCACTAAGCCCTGTAAGGGCGTAATAACCCAGCTTGGGGCATCGCCCCAAGTACAGTAAACGACATCAATTCACCATTCACCATTAATTTACCAGCTCGATTTCTTCTTCGAAAACATCCCGATGATACCAAAAACCGGCATATAAATGAGCTGATAAACCAGGTCTAAGAATGGAACAAAAGGCCACATTCCCTGCATCTGTAAACGTTTTAAAGCCGGCGCGCTTACAGCTGTTTGTAATAGCATGCGTAAGCCTAAAATCGCTAAACCAATCCAGAAAGGTTTTACAAGCAAGCAAGTTGCCAGTACAGCGAGGTAAAAAAACCAGTTGCTGAAGAAAATATACGCCAAAGCATTTTTGTGTTTCGCCTTATATAGCTTACCGGTGCGCATGTGGCGCTTTTTCTGGTGGAACCAGGCCATCCAGCTCTTTTTCGGCTGCGAAAGCGTAAAACTTTCAGGATGTAATTGTACGGCTGTATTGGTTGCTGTCGCGTTATGGTTTACGAAAAGATCATCGTCGCCACTATTAACTTTTAAAAATGGCGCAAAGCCTTTACTCTTGAAAAACAGATCTTTACGGTAAGATAAATTACGGCCAACGCCCATGTACGGATTATTTCCCAAAGCGAAACTGAGGTATTGTATGGCGGTATAAAAAGTATCGTACTGTATAAAAGCATTCAGCAATCCGCCCTTTTTCTGGTATGGCGAAAAGCCGAGCACAATCTGTGTATCTTTATTTTTGTAAGGGCTTGCCATAGCGCTTATCCAGTTTTCACTCAGCGGTTTACAATCGGCATCGGTAAGTAAAATAATGGGGTGTTGTGCGGCTTTTATACCCAAAGTTAGCGCGAATTTTTTACCGCTGAATTCGTAAATATGATCGGTTATGGTAACAACTTTCAGTTGTGGCGCGTAAACCGACTCAAATTCTTCCAGAACATATTTGGTTTCGTCCTCGCTCTGGTCATTTACAATAATTATTTCGTACTCGGGGTAATTTTGGTTGAGCAGTAGAGGCAGCAGTTCGCGCAAGGTATCTTCCTCATTTTTTGCCGCTACAACCACCGATACCGGGCCGGTATAACCGTTGTTTTCAACTGGCTTATGTATAGCCAATCGCCTGAAAATAAACAGGTAAATGTGCAGTTGCAACAGGAAAGCAGTACAAAGCACCCAAAAAACCGGATTCAGATAAAATTCAAACATAACTCCCAAACCAACCCAAAAATCAGCCGCAAAGATAACGATTAAAAGCTACAGGCTTCTGCCGGTACAAAGCATTTTTTGAGCAATTGACATATGGAAATTTTAGCTGGAAGATTAAAAAAATGGAAAGTTGCTGTGCATGGCCGAACTGGTTATTGATAATTGATTATTGATAACTGAACAAAGGCATTTTTGCGGCGTTCCATATATGCAAATTTTAAAAACCTTTAAAACCAGATTATTCCTATGAAGACTGAATTAGAACAACTCGCCATGAGGGCGGATATGGCAGACCCTGCAAACACCGAAGGACCGGTAGCAAGAAGCATCGAGAGCGTAACATCAAAATTACCAAGTGATTTATTTTTATGGGCTGCTTTAGGCTCAATGGCTGTTTCGGCAACCTTAAAAATTATGCGTAAGGACGAAGAAGCATTATTTGTTGGCCAATGGGCGCCATCTTTCTTACTTTTAGGCCTTTACAACAAGGTTGTAAAAGTTGCCGGCCACGATAAAATGAGCTAATTTATTGCTTTTTGAAAATTATAGAACAGTAAAAAAGAGCGCTTCGGTGCTCTTTTTTTGTTTTTGAAGCATTTTTTGGGGAAGTGATATATGAATATTATATATTGTTAGCTACTGAAAATTTATTTTTCTGGTGCAAGATTTAACCGAGCGGTTTTTGTGCCTGTATCGGATAAAAGTAAGCGAGTTAAACATTTGTTTTGAAGAAGAGCCTATTTATAATTTGGAGTTTCATAGCAAGAGTTTGGCACAAGAACCGCTACGCTTAATCTTGCGCCAGCGACAGATTTATGCGGAACTTAGTTTTTTGATTGTACAAAGTTTGTCATTAACGAAATTCTTTTCACATCATTCGCCTGAAGCGTTTTGAATACTTTATTAATTTCCTTAAAGTTAATATTTTCATCGGCAACTAACTGGAAATGATGTTCTGGTGAAATCTCTTTTATAAACTTTACCCAAATCAATAATTGATTATCAGAAGCAGTTAACGGAACTCCCTTGTGCACTTTATGAAATTTACTATCCGAAACCTTAAACGAATGAATATCATCGCCGAAATAAAAACCTTTTGCAAAAAAATCCAATTCTTCATCACTAAAACTTTTATTGTAAAAATTCCCGACTTTTAATAAAAGCTTTTCTCTTATTTCTTCATCTTCAATATCTAAGTAAACGCGGTTATTTTTGGTTATGTAAATTACGCATGGGCTATAAGGGAAACAACGAATTACTCCGTCTCCGTAAGAATCCGGGAACCTGATATTATCTGTCCTTACAGAAAAATCAATTCTGCCAGAAACCAAAATACAATATAAACAGCAAAGAAGAATGCCTGCCAGCGGATACGTTTCTACCCGAAAAATTATCTTTCGCCTACTCCTTTTAAATTCTGGCAACATAATGTTTATAAAGATACGAAAACAATTCTGTTTAAAGCATTCTTTTTACTATTCGTTAGGGTCTATAATTAATTATTAGAAGTAAAACTATGCGCGAAAACAATTTTGTCTTTATTTATATATGAACTGGTTTAAACATTAAGTAGAATTAAAAAAGCGGCGAGAAAATGCCAG
>DAIUCM010000025.1:0-34965 GCA_036846145.1 Bacteroidota bacterium | reverse complement strand
GTACTATAGAAAATACCGGGACGAGTTAGAATTTTTGCATTTTCTGCAAATTTTCCATCTTAGCATGCAAAAATTTGCAATTTCTGCGACTTTAATTAGCCAGCCGCCTGGTTTTTTGCAATTTCTGCGACTGTTTTATAATCCGTTTGCGGAAATCAATTTTTCTTTATGAATATTTTAATGTTGCTTTGAAAATGAATGTGCAGCTTTTATACGTTTCAACATCACACTGCTCTTTCGGATATGTAATATTAATTGCAATTTTAATTTAAAGCTTAATTGGCTGCCATATATATATACCTGCAAAAAAAATGCCTTTAAGCACCTTGCTATTTGAAGTTGTTTATTAAAATACAGGAATTTTCCTGTTATTTATAAGAAGTTTTAAATATAAGTTTGAAAAATAGTTCAGAATAGATTACATATTACAACCTGAAAAAAAGATGCAGATTTAATATAATGGGTAACTAAACTTACTGAAAGTGAAAAACTACTTCTTTTAACTCATATTTAACAGCCAAAGCATTTTTAATCAAAACTATATATGCGTTACAACATCAAAAATAATTTATAAAAAAATTGATAATATAATTTATCTCTTTTACCTTTACTTTTAACAACCTAAAACCACCAAATATGAAACCACTCTTATTCTTAGCGCTTGTTACGATTTTCTTTTCCGTCAGCTGTAAGAAAACAGAAGAACGGCCAACAAGCGGCCCTACATCGGCAAATGGGCAGGTTGTACAAAAGCATTCCGGCAAAGCTGTACCCTACGCGCAAGTAAGGCTTGTAAGCCAGAAAAAAGGAGCAACAGCCATGAGCAACAGCACAGATAAAACTGTTTGGGCAGATGAAAACGGAAACTATTCTATTTCATTTGAAGCAGATGCAGATCATCTTTATAAGTTAAGCGCCAGTACAGCACACTATTTTACTGATAACATGGGTACTTATATAGACCCAGGTATTGAAAATAAAAATGTGCAGCTTGCTATCGAAGCCAAAGGCTATATTAAATTTAATATTGTTAATAATGAGCCGAATGTAGAACGAGAATTAGCAATTTTTGGAGATTTTACTCCTGATATTTATGCATCAATGCACGATACGACTATTATACAAAGTACCGTGGGAAATAAAAGTATTGGTATTGTAATTAGAATTAGAAAGGCAGGTATAGCTACATATCAAAATGACAATATTTTCGTCCCAGCCCTCGATACAATAGAATATGTCATAAAATACTAAACCAAACAAAACTCCTCACATATGCGAAAATTAATTTTAACGGCATTATTGTGCTTTTGCGGATATATTGCGCAATTGCACGCACAGGACACGAGTTTCAGCCAGCGCTTCAGTATTTTGTACGGCGGCCTTAACCGCACATACATGAGCACCAATACATTGTATGACAGAGCGCTTGAGTTTTCGTCAAAGGATTATTTCAACGGCCGGTTTGATACCGCAATAACGTATGATAACTGGCGGCAGATATATTTGGAATACCGGAATGCTTGTTACGACACTACAGATTTTTTACCAATAGATACAATCTTTAACCGCGCATGGGCTAAAAGCCGGAAAGATACCATTCCGCTCGGCTTGCTGTTCTTCAGATACGATTATTTAAAAGATTATGCTGTTGACAGTAATCTTATTTACTTTGATTCTCTCAATAATCACTATACCGATGTAACTAATAGAACAGAAAACCCTTATGGACAAGATACAGTTTTTACGGTTGCAGCACTTTCTCCCATAATATCCGATAATAGTACCCCGTTGCTCTTTCGGATTTATAATCCGAATAAAGAAATCTATTATTTAACTTGATATTTTTATTTATGACTAAAGTGCCTGTCATAAATACTTGCAAAAAAATGCCTTTAAGCACATTGATATTTGAAATAAAGTTTCATGCAAAATTGAAATACTTTATTAAAATACAGGGTTTTTCCTGTTATTTATATCAAATGTTAAATATAGATTTTGGAAAATAGTTTACAACAACTACTTACAACCTTAAAAAAGATGCAGATTTAATGTAATGAGTAACTAAACTTATTGAAAGTGAAAAACTACTTCTTTTAACTCATATTTTACAGCCAAAGCATTTTTAATCAAAACTATATATGCCGTTACAACATCAAAAATAATTTATAAAAAAATTGATAATATAATTTATCTCTTTTACCTTTACTTTTAACAACCTAAAACCACCAAATATGAAACCACTCTTATTCTTAGCGCTTGTTACGATTTTCTTTTCCGTCAGCTGTAAGAAAACAGAAGAACGGCCAACAAGCGGCCCTACATCGGCAAATGGGCAGGTTGTACAAAAGCATTCCGGCAAAGCTGTACCCTACGCGCAAGTAAGGCTTGTAAGCCAGAAAAAAGGAGCAACAGCCATGAGCAACAGCACAGATAAAACTGTTTGGGCAGATGAAAACGGAAACTATTCTATTTCATTTGAAGCAGATGCAGATCACCTTTATAAGTTAAGCGCCAGTGCAGCACACTATTTTACTGATAATTTGGGTACTTATATAGACCCGGGTATTGAAAATAAAAACGTGCAGCTTGACATCGAAGCCAAAGGGTATATAAAATTTAACGTTATTAATGAGGGAGTTAGGGATACGATAGAATATTCTATATATGGTAATTTCACAACAGTTGAACTTTATGGTGTTTCACGGGACACAATAGTTTGTAGAGAAACAACTGGAAATAAAGAACAAGGTATTAGGATTGAGAAATGGACACGCACAGGTAATACTCACGAAATTGATAAATTTTTTCTCCCGGCTTTAGATACTTTAGAGTATATCATAAAATACTAACAAGTTGCTCTTTCGGATTTATAATCCGAAAGCATGAGTAAAAGGATTTGTAATCCGAATAAAGAAATGAATCCTCACCGCTGGCGCCAATCTGAGCGATAGCGGAGATTGGTGCTTTAAATCACCGCATTCTCAGCGTGCACCAATTAAAAAAGATCTCAGCGCTTAAAAATTACATTTAAATTAAAGTATTAAAATGGTACACTCGGAGAGTGTGCTTTTATAATGCACTAATTTCCATTGCGTTCAGATTAGCGCCGGCAGCTTCGTAAAGCTAATTTACAAAAGCGTAAGATTTACTGTAAAATGAAAGGAAATTCTAAACCTTGAATGGAACAATAGCAAAGCGGAAAATGTACGCTTAGTAACACGGTCAGCCAAACGGTTTTCTGAAAATAATTTTACGGTAGCATTAATATTTCAACCGGCACAAAGCATTTTTTGGGCAAAGTATATATGCGCCTAACTGAAATTGGCGGAAAACAGGCAACAAAAAGCCGGTTTCCGCTTTAAAAATTTACGATAAATTATTTTTTCAGCCAACCATAAAGCATTTATTTACATCTACATATATAAGTAATGCTAAAAATGCTTAACCGATAAATAACTTTAATCGTCTTAGGATTATAATAACTTTTAAAGTAATTTAGTATTGTTATATTTTTGAAGACGCAAATATATCAACCACAAAACACAGCTATGAAAACATTTCGCCATATAAATCTACGTTTCGCCATGTTGCTTACCGGGCTTTTAGGCTTTGGAACGGCGCAGGCGCAAACAGGCTCTGCAACCCTGGAAGGCAACAACATAAAAGCGCGTTTCAATGCCGATGGACAGCTTTTCTGGGACGGGAAAGATGCGCATTTTGAAGCGCCGAAAGGGAATGGTACCAATACTATTTCAGCAGCAGCTTTATGGATCGGCGGAATTGATACTAAAAACCAGCTGCGCCTTTCTGCGCAAACCTACCGCGAAAGCGGCAGCGATTTCTGGCCCGGCCCTTTAGATGCCAACGGTGAGATTACAGAGGCGGTTTCTGCACAATATAATAAAATATGGAAAGTTACCAAGCTGCAGGTCGATTCTTTCCGTACCGGCCTGGGTGTACCACAAGCCATATTAAGCTGGCCGCAGGCGGCGCCATTTGTAGATAAAGATGGTAATGGCCACTATGAGCCAATGAAAGGCGATTATCCTGATATACAGGGCGATGAAATGCTGTGGTGGGTTTTTAACGATAACCTCAGGCCACATACCGAGAGCAAAGGCAAGGCACTGGGTTTGGAAATTCAGGCAAGCGCGTACACATACAATTGTAATAACGATGATATACTTAAGAATACGGTTTTCCTGAATTATAAAATTGTAAACCGCTCATCAGAAACCTACAAAGATGTTTATGCCGGTATATGGGCCGATTTTGATATTGGAAACCTGTTTGATGATTATGTTGGTTCCGACTCGGCACTGAATACTTTTTACGCTTATAATGCCGATGATTTTGATAATGATACGATAATTAAGTCTAAATCGGGCGATTTCAGCTATAAAGGTTTTGGCAAAATGCTTCCCGTACAATCTTTAACCTATTTAAAGGGCTTTAAAGATGATAACGGCAGGGAGCTAAACATGTCCAAATTCATTTATTATAATAATGAAGTAGCGCCAACCGGTAACCCAACATTGCCCGAGCAATACTATAATCTTTTACGCGGTTACTGGCTCGAGCAAAAAAGCCTTACTGTT
This sequence comes from Bacteroidota bacterium, assembly GCA_036846145.1. Lineage (GTDB taxonomy): Bacteria > Bacteroidota > Bacteroidia > CAILMK01 > CAILMK01 > DAIUCM01. The sequence continues at coordinate 30,367 of DAIUCM010000025.1, read as the reverse complement.
GGCGCCGATGGCTATTACGGGTCAAATGTAAAGGCAAATTTCGCTTTCCCGGGCAATATTAATAATGCTGATGAATGGACAGAATTATCAGCTAAAAACCGCCCAGGCGACCGCCGCGGATTAGGTACTTTTGGCCCGATAACTTTATCGCCTGGCGAAACGCAGGAACTTACTGCGGCTTTCCTGTACTCACAGGCATCAAGCGGAAAAACAAGCCGCGCCTTCGAGGTAATGAAGAACAATGTTTCTGCACTGATAAAAAATTATAAAAACCAGTCGCTGAGCCCATGCGCATCAATAAGCACCTGTACGAACAGCAGCAGTTTATGCGTTTGGCCGGGCGATGCGGATAACGATGGCAAGGCAAGTGTAAAAGACATTTTCAACATTGCTTATGGCTTTGGTGAAACCGGCCCTGCGAGGCCAATTGTTTCAACGGCTTGGTTACCGCAGGATGCACCCGCGTGGCAGCAGAATTTCCCAACCGGTGTAAACTATAAATATGCCGATACCGATGGCAATGGCCGTATAGATTCGGCAGATGTAATGCCTTTGTATTTCAACCTGGGCGAAACGCATGGTAAAGATGAAGGGCCTTCGCGCGGCTCAAATGCAGATCCGGTGTTAAGATTCAACATTTTGGAAGACAGCGTTGCACCGGGCGCAATAATGAATGCTGAGCTTATACTTGGGAGCGAAGATTTCCCGGCAGAAGATATTATGGGCATTTCCGGCAGAATTGAGTTTGACCCGGGATTGCTTGAGCCAGGAACTATACAAATTGACTTTACCAGCTCAACGCTTGGCATGCCAAAAGATCTTGTGGTAATACAAAAATACAACTTCCAGGCTGGTTCGCTCGATTGGGGCATCAGCCGAAATAATAAATCAGGTAAGGTTATAAAGGATATTGTTATACGCTGGAAATACGTGATAGATCCGAATGTGGCAGGAAATAAAAAATCACATGCTAAAATGTCGGGTGTAATGGTGGTAAATTCCAGGCTTGAGCCGGTTGCCGTAATTACCCAGGGCGATGAAGTGCAGATTTTGAAGAACCCGCTGAGTATCGCTAAAACTTTTAAAGATTTATCTTCAACTATAAACCTTTATCCGAATCCTGCGCAGGAAAATATAACAATCGATCTGCAGCAGAATAAAGCCGCGCAAATACGCATTGTGAATTTACAGGGGCAGGAGGTAGCCAGCGTTTATCAGCAACAGGGTAACAATAAAATTACATTACCGGTAAATTACCTGCCACAAGGCATATATATTATAGAGATACAAACTGCTGATGGCCGTGCCATTAAAAAATTCAGCAAAGTAAGATAACCTTTCCATTAGCTTCATGTTCGCTGGCGGCCGTTTTCCCTATCTGCAGGGGAAGGCGGCTTCCGGCTGTAAATATGTGCTTAACTTATTTGTGGCCACCCAGGTGCGAAGCCATACTCCCTGGCTTACTGCCACAACTCAGCCTTATTTATGCTCTTTGGCATTTAGCATTTTGAAAAATAAGCTATTGCTGAAAGTACTTGCTAAATTCGGAAATACCACTAATCTTTAATCCCCTCAAATTCTACCAGGAAATAATACCCGTAACAAATGTTGTTTTGCGTAAAGAAATCTGGTTTGTGTGCCACGATACCAGGGAGTTTTACTACAAGGCTCCGTTGCCTGTAGCCCACAGGTAATTTTCAACTACGCACAATTTTTTATATGCTGGTATAAGTATAAGGCCAATTTATACTCGGCGCTCCGCTGGTGCGCGTATCTGCGCAAGCCGGCAATGAAGTTAAAATTCGAAATTAGATTATATAACAAAAGCCCAAAGCATTTTCGGCTATATATATATATGGAATTTAGTTGTTTAGATTAATGCATAAAATTAACCTGTAATGGTATAAGCGTTATTTGGCTGATTGTTTTTATACTTGATAATTAATAATTTGCGCATGCAGTTATATCAGCATTCAAACTCTTACAGGCATTTGTGGTTAGTACGCAATATATTAATTTATGCAGATAGGATTTTACGGAGCTGCGCAGAAAGTTACGGGCAGCAAACATCTTTTAACCCTCAACAACGGCAAGAAAATTCTGCTCGATTGCGGTATGTTCCAAGGTGAAGGATATGGTACAAGCGGCATGAACAGCGAATTTATGTTCAACCCCGAAAAAATAGATTGTCTAATACTTTCGCATGCACATATAGATCATACCGGCCTTGTTCCGCGACTTGTAAAGGAAGGTTTCGCGGGCAGAATTTTCGCTACCGCCGCAACCCGGGATCTTTGCGAGATAATGCTTGAAGACAGCGCCGCTATACAGGAGGCTGATGATCAGTATCTTACCAAGCATGGCAAAAACAAAGGCGGTCCCTTATACACAGTTGAAGATGTAAAAGCAGCCATGCAGCTGTTTGTTACGGTGCATTACAACAAGCCTTTCCGTATAGATGATGATATTGAGCTGCTTATGACAGATGCCGGGCATATTTTAGGCAGCGCAACGGTTAGTTTAAAAATACGGGAGGACGGACGTGAAAAACGAATATGCTTTTCGGGCGATGTTGGCCGCTATGACCGCCGAATTCTTCGCGATCCGCAGCCGTTTCCGCAGGCCGATGTGCTGATACTGGAATCCACCTATGGCGATTGCTTACACCAAAGCAGAGATGAAGCGGAAAAGCTTTTGCGACAGGCAGTTGCTGAAACCTGCGGATTTAAGGGCGGCAGGTTAATTATACCCGCATTCAGCCTTGGCCGTACGCAGGATCTTATCTATATTTTAAACAAGCTGGATTTTGAGAACCAGATACCCGATGTTGAAGTATTTGTAGATAGTCCGCTGGCCGTTGATGCAACCGAAATTGTACGGAAACATAAAGAGTGCTTTGATGAAGATACGCTGGCATTTATGAAGAAGGATTCGAACCCTTTTGGCTTCCCGGGCCTGCATTTTATACAGAAACCCCAGGAATCTCGCGCATTGAACGATTATAAAAAACCTTGCGTAATAATTGCTTCATCCGGTATGCTGGAAGCCGGCAGAATAAGGCACCATATTATACATGGTATTGAAGATCCGCGCAACACCATTTTACTTACATCTTACGCAGAACCAGATTCACTCGGAGGCCAGTTAAAAGCAGGCAATAAGCATGTGCAGATTTTTGATAATATGTATGATGTTAAGGCTGATGTAATTGCCATGGATGGACTCAGCGCGCATGCCGACCAGAATGAATTTTTAAAATACTTAAGCTGCCAGAATAAAAGCCGGCTGAAAGAGATTTTCCTTGTACATGGCGAGTATGAAAAGCAGCTTGTTTTTAAGGAAAAGTTAGAAGAACAGGGCTACAATAATATTTCTATTCCCCACAGAGGCGCAGTAGTGGAATTTTAAGTTAATGTAGTGAGCCTGCCGGGATTATTGAATTGTATTATCAAAAGCAAAATAACATTTATAGCAAAGCATTCTGTTTGTAAGGTTATTTATAGATTGGTGAAAGTTTTATCTGGTTTTGTAATTCGCATCTTCAATAACAAATATCCGGCATCACCACTGGCTTTAATAATTCAACATTACCCAATTACATTTCAGCATTATTAAATACGTAACTTCGCACTATGGGAAAGCTGTACATTGTACCTACGCCAATCGGTAATCTTGAGGATATTACGCTCAGGGCGCTGCGGGTACTGAAAGAGGTTGATCTTGTACTGGCGGAAGATACACGCGTTAGCCGCAAATTACTTTCTCATTTCGATATTCATACGCCTTTGCGTTCATTTCATATGCATAATGAGCACGCAATGGCGCAAAGTTTAGCACAGGAGTTGCAGGGTGAAAAAACATATGCTTTGGTTAGTGATGCCGGTACGCCCGGAATTTCAGATCCTGCTTATCTGCTGGTAAAGGCCTGCCTGGAAAATAGTGTGGAAGTAGATTGTTTGCCCGGCGCTACGGCCTTCGTTCCGGCGCTTGTAAAATCGGGCCTGCCAACATCATCTTTTGTTTTCGAAGGATTTTTACCGCAGAAAAAAGGCAGGCAAAAGCGGCTATTGGCTTTGCAGGAAGAAGAAAGAACCATGATTTTTTACGAATCGCCATACCGCATACAAAAGGCGCTGGAGGAATTTGTAAAATACTTTGGCGAAGAAAGAAAAGCATCGGTAAGCCGCGAGCTGACTAAAATTTATGAGGAAACAGTTAACGGAACCCTGGCAGAAATTACCGAATATTATAAAACGCATACCATAAAAGGAGAATTTGTACTTGTTGTCGCAGGCAAAGAATAATCGTTTTTTACCCTTTATACTGGCTGTAACCGGCGGCGTACTTTTATGGCTCGCCTGGCCAACCATGCCAACTGCTTTCCTGGTTTTTATAGCATTAACGCCGTATTTCGCGCTGGAAGATGTTGTATTGAACCGTTACGAGAATTCATCGTATAAGCTCACATTGTTTAGTTTTTTACTGTTTGGTATCTGGAATATTTTAACCACGTACTGGATATGGTTCGCCTCGCCCGGTGGCGCCATTGGCGCAATTGTGCTTAATAGCTGGCTTATGACGCTGCCGGTTTGGTTATCGCACAGGGTACGCAGGTTTTTAGGTCGCAGGGCTGGTTACGCCGCGCTTGTAAGCTTGTGGTTGTTGCTGGAACTGATACACTTAAACTGGGATGCGCCGTGGCCCTGGCTGGTATTAGGTAATGTTTTCGCTATGTTCCCCAACTGGGTGCAGTGGTACGAATATACCGGTTCGCTTGGCGGCACGCTTTGGGTGTGGCTCATTAATATTTTAATCTATAATGCTTTCTTAAAGAAGTATTTTTCGGGCAATACATATATGGAAGGCGCGAAAAATACTTCCTCACATAATATAACAAACATAGCATTGGTACTTGGCGGAATTGCTTTGCCGGTGATTATTTCTTACATGGTTAAACCTGCAGATGTAAGCCTCGATGAAAGCAGGAATGTGGTTGTTGTACAGCCGAATATAGATCCGTACGAAACAAAGTTCGATGCTGCTACCTATGAAGACCAGCTACGGCAGTTAATAGCCATGAGCGAAAGCAAAATGGACGAGAACACCGCGCTGGTAGTTTGGCCTGAAACCGCAATTGCCGAAAGTATAGATGAAGCTAACATGATGCTTTACCTGCCAGTTATGGCTATACAAAGTTTCCTGAGGAGGCATCCGCAGGCAAAGCTCATTTCCGGCGCAAATACATATTCGGTTTATGGCAATAACAGCAAGGCCAGCCCAACTGCGCGTAAATACAGAGATGCCGATATTTATTACGACAGGTTCAACTCCGCCATTTTACTGGATACAGGCAAGCATTTCGAAATATATTATAAATCCAAGCTTGTGCCGCTGGTTGAAAAAACACCTTACCCGGAGTTGCTTGGCTTTTTAAATAACCTGGTAATTGATATGGGCGGGCCAAGCGGCAGCATGGGCAGCCAGGATTCGGCAGGCGTTTTTAAGGCAGGTAACGGCATAGTTGCGGCGCCAATTATCTGCTACGAAAGTATTTTTGGCGATTATGTAAATGATTTTGTACAGAAGGGCGCCAACATTATTACCATTATTACAAACGATGGCTGGTGGGAGAACACGCCCGGCCACAAGCAGCATTTGAATTACGCGGTACTGCGCGCCATAGAAACCCGCCGCTTTATTGCTCGTTCTGCCAATACAGGTATTTCCTGCTATATATTACCCAACGGAAAAATACTTCAGCCTACAAAATATTGGGAGCCAGCTGTGCTTAAATCGGGCATTTATATTAATAACGATAAAACCTTTTATACAATTTATGGCGATTATATTGGTGTTTTCGCCAAATACCTGTCATTTATTTTCCTTTTCCTGGCCTTTTTTGGCGGTATCCTCAGGAAACGGCTCTTTGGCGGGCAAACTTTAGCTGGGCAGTAAAAAGGCATCTTGGTATGCAAATTGTATAACTGGGTATAAAATAATAATGTATGAGAAACGCAATTTTTATACTTTTACTCAGCTTTATTACTTTAACATCTTTTGTATCAGTTAATAACAAATATAAAGCAGCTCCGGTATTACAGTTCGAAACAATGTCTTATGACCTGGGAACACTCAAGGAAGACGAGATAAAAGGCGCTACTTTTAAGTTTACCAATACAGGCAATGCGCCGCTTATTATTACAGAAGTTGAAAAATCTTGCGGTTGCACGCAGCCGGAATGGAGCATGGAACCTGTAATGCCGGGCAAAACCGGTGAAATAAGCATTAAATTTAGCGCCAAAGGACAGCCGAAAGGTTTTTTTCGTAAAACTTTTAACGTATATTCGAATATTGAACAGGAGCGTAAACCAATCCTGATGATAAAAGGTACGATAGAAAAAGGTAAAGTAGCTAAGAAATAGAACTTTAAAACGTAAAAATTTATTTAACAAGCACATATTACAAACTAAAAAGTATGAAAAAAGTATTTACCCTGGTTGTTGCATTGCTTCTTGTAAGTGTTGCATCATTCGCACAGGCGCAGAAAAAAGATGGTCCTCAAATTTCATTTAAGGAAGAAGTTCATGATTTTGGTAAGATTAAAGAAGGCGTAGTTGCCGAGTATGAGTTTAAATTTACCAATACGGGTAACCAGCCGCTTATCCTCAGCGATGTTCGCGCAAGCTGCGGATGTACAGCGCCAACCTGGAGCAAAGAGCCGATTATGCCAGGTAAAAATGGTATGATAAAAGTAGCTTACAATTCGCTTGGCCGCCCGGGTGCTTTCAACAAATCTATTACCATTACAACCAATATTCCCGATGAAACCAAGGTGCTTTTTATAAAAGGCGATGTTTCTCCGGCAGATAATGGTGGTAACCAGCAGAACCCGAACCAGTCGCCGGTAAGATTAGGTAACTAAAACTATAATTTACTAACGCAAGGCAAAGGCCTGCCGTATTCCGGCGGGCTTTTGTGCTTTATAAGCTTGGTTGTGCTATAATTTTCATATATACATTAGAGGAAAAATAGTTCATTGGGTTGTTGATAATCATATTACAATAAGTGGAGGATTGGTTCTAACGTGAATGCGGGAAGTCAGTTATAATTACAAGGCAGCCCATTGCTGAAGCAAAGGGCAAATGACTTTTTTTAACAGTGGGAACCGGATTTAATTGCGCTTTAATTAATATGTTTTTTAACCCCATAGTGAAAATTACAAGCATTTTGTGGCTTTGGCTTATATGTAAATGTATTTTACAGTGCTGAAAGTCATGTGATTAATACCAATTAAATAATGCGCATTGGAAAAGTGTCCTGTGAGCCACAGGCCACGGAGCTCCGAAGCGATGCTCCCTGGTTTCGTGGCACACAAACCAGACTTATTTCCGCATTTATCATTCTATATTGGTATAATTCCAGAGCCAAGATGTTTTAAAGTATTAGGAAGTAAAAAGCCCGGTAAGTTAAAACCGGGCTCAGATAAAAAGTATTTTTTGTGAAAGTTATATATGTACACTACTCCAAATGCATAATCTTCTGGCTGAAAATTGCATCATTTACAGTAATGTGCAGCATATAAATTCCAGGCTTCAGGTTAAGTTCTTCCGCACTGATCTTTATATTATAAGTTCCAGCAGAAACTATTACATTCTGATTTACAGTAATATATCTTCCGTTCGCATCATATAACCCTACACACATACGCCCCGATTGTTGTGTATGTAAATTTACATTTGTATTATTAATGAACGGATTAGGAAAAACAGCTATTGCAAAATCTTTATATTCCGTTTGTGTAATGCTGTTAGGATCAACCCATAACGAGTCCGTTTGCGTGTTGGAACAGCCAGATGCGTTTTCGGTAGTTAAGGAGATATTGTATTTTGCGCCTGGATTGAAGGTATGTTTCGCCTTTGGTGAATTATACATATTTACGCCGTTTATCTTCCATGTGTATTTGGCAAGCGCAGTATCTTTGGCTTCCAGGCTGTAAGTTGTGCCGTTTATTTTTTTTATGATGAAGGCTGCATCCGGCAAAGCATTCACTTCAATGGATTTCATTACAGAATCAACACAACCTTCAGGAGATTTTACAATTAGTTTTACCTCGTAAGTTCCATCCTGCATATATTTATGTTTTATATTTTTCTGGCTGGAAGTTCTGCCATCGCCGAAGTGCCATGTATAATCGGCACCGGTAACACTGGTGTTAAACCCTGCTGAATCGCCTAAACATATTTTTGCCGCTGACATGGTAAACGTGGCCACCGGCGACTGTATTACATCCACTTTTGCGTTTGTGGAATCTGTACATGCGTATTCTGTAATCCGCGTAAGCTTTAGCGTCTTTTTACCTGTACTAGTCCATTTAATAATAACGCTGTCACTGTACTTGCCAAGTAAAATGGTGCCGCCCTCAACTTCCCAATTATAGGCGTATAAAGGATCGTAATATGTTGTGTAATTTGTTATTGTATTGAGGCAAACATTTAATTCACCTGTAATTTTGGGTTTGGCGATATCGTGGCAAAATCCAAGCGTATCGTATTTTACAAGGAAAGCATCGAACTGGCCGCTGATTACTTCTTTATGTCCGCCAATTACAGCAATATTTGCAGTACTGTTTGTTACACCTGTAATATAGAATGTTCCTTTCGCCTGAACCGCCATTGCGTTAACATAATCATGCTCTTCACCGCCGTAATAAGATGCCCACAGCAGGTTGCCGCTGGTATCGAACTGCCCTGATATTACATCTACCGAATCGGCTCTGTATGGTCTGTCAGCGCCTTCAGTAGCCAGGTAATCGCTTACGGTGTGGCCGGTGAAAAACAGTTCGTAAGCATCGCTAATGCCGATATCCACGCCCTGATCCGAACTTTCGCCACCGAAAAAAGTGCCCCAGATGCGGCTGCCGTTTGCGCTGAACCGGCCAATAAATATGTCTGAGTTTCCATCTTTTTCGTCCATATGTGTTCCGGGCGTTGCAATATTCTGTTTGCTGAATGTTGTGCCTGCAATGTAAATGTTGTCTTTCTTATCGCAGCGCACCCCGGCAATACGGTCATCGGCTTCACCGCCATAATAGGTTCCCCAGTTCAGTTTCCCCGATGAATCGAATTTAGCAATAAAGCCATCCATGTTAAAAGTGTTTCCGCCGCGGTTTACCTGATGGCTGCCCGGCGTACCTATTAAAGTTGAGCTGCCTGTTTCGCCTGCAATAATTACGTTTCCCAAGCCATCTGTGGCTACAGAGAAGCCCTGGTCGTCGCCTGCGCCGCCGTAATAAGTAGCCCAGATGCGTCTGCCTTTGTCATCCAGTTTTGCCAGGAAAGCATCGCCACCAGCAAAGTGATTCCCGGTTCCTCCGCCCGCGAAACCAGTACGGTGGCCATTGGCAGAAGCAATATCTGCACTACTTTTGGTGTAGCCTGTAAGGTATAAATGCCCAAACTTATCGCAGGCAAGCGCCATTACAGCATCTACCCTCGGCCCGCCGTAATAGGTTCCCCAGATTAATTTTCCACTGGAATCAAACATTGTAACAAAACCGTCACTATTATATGGTCCGCCTTTGTTGTTTTGCGTCTGGTGTGCTCCGGCAGTGGCTATATCTTCCAGGCTCCCGGTAATTCCGCCAATATAAACATTATCATTTGTATCTATTGCTATGGTGTAGGCGCTTTCGAAGCTTGATCCTCCATAATAAGTTCCCCAGATTCTTTTTCCCCCGGGCGAGAATTTAACCAAATAGGCATCGCTAAAACCATTATAGGAGAAAGTATCGCGAAAGCTGCCGCTTGTTGCAATAGTGGAATGGCTCAAGGTGCTTCCCACCATGTAAACATTGCCTTTAGAATCTATCGCTACATCTCTTCCTGCTTCGCTGCTATCGCCGCCATAATAGGTTGCCCAGCGCATTAACGGGTCAATAACAAGGGTTTTATTTTGCGGGTATTTCCCTATCTTAAAACCGACCGTATTTTTATTTAATTTAAAGGATGAAGGTATTTTCTGGCCGCCGCTTATATGGGAAACGGGTTGCTGCTCGGTTAATTCGCCCAGGAAATTCTTGTAAATCAATTCCCCGTTCTTAAGTGTAACATCAGCTCCTTTCCAACTGATGTTAATATCGCTTACTTTACCGCCCGGCCTCACTTCGAACTCATATTTCAGCCCGCTTTTGTCTGCTTTGAAAATAAGATCTATATTCGGATAAATATTATTGTATCTGAGCTGTTTGTAAAGCGCTGCGTTTTCTATACGTTTGCCGTTGGTGAAGAAATTATTGATGGTTTCGGCCTTTGCAGAAGCCGTTAAGTTTGTACTGAGAGCTGCGTTCTGAAACTGCATCTGCATAGTTGCAACCAGCATTTTTGCTTCCTCCAAAGGCTCATTTGGCTTAATTGCCGACTGTTGGGTGTTCACTACCGCCTGCGGCGCATCATTGGTTTGCGGCATTAAGCTGCGGGCTACAAATTCAACTTTATCTGTATAAAAAAATACCTGCAGGTTACTGAAACTGCCATAATAAGCGGCACCTGTATTGAGCTGCCCTTCGTTTTTTATAAATCCCCAGCCGTATGAGCTTTGGTTGAGAAAACGATTTTGCTGCTGGGCATGCGCAGGTAAATTAATAAGAAAAAATAAAAATGAGCTGATGATGAAAACCTGCCGGAAAGGCAATACGATTTCAGCCCGCAAAAGCGGGCGCTTGTAGAGTTTTTTCATAATTGTAGTTTTATTTGATTTGGCGCAGAAAATATAGTAATATTTTCTGAATAAGCAATATACAGAAGCAAATATTTGCTTTGCTATTAGCAATTCAGCAATTGCCAGCCTGGTGAATGCAATGGGCAGGCCTGGTGAAATATGCCGGCCGCTGTCCCAGCAGAGTCTCCTGAAAGGGACTCTGCGCATTCGGAGCGTTGAATGCGCAGCGTCCTCTTCGAGTGACTCTGCTGAGATTAATATTCAATTCTATTTATTTACGTTGCACCAAGCCCGGCATGGTCGAACTGTGTCAGCATAGAGCAAAAGCCCAATGTATAAAAAAAACCTAACTAAACGACATTGATATACATTAAGTAAATAATGCTTTTACTATCAATTTACTACTGACTATGCATGAACTCGTGTAAAACACTTACATTTTGTTATTCCATTGCGTGTTACCGCATCTCGTTTTTATACTTTTTATAAAGCAGTCGCACCATACCATCGGCCAAACCAACTTTTGGTACCAGCATTTCCTTTATTTTTGCCCATTTCATAACCTGTAAATAAATACTTGTAGCCGGTATAATAACATCAGCGCGGTCCGCACGTAAGCCGAGCTTTGCAATCCGCTCTTCATAAGTATAGGTTGCCAGGTGTTTCTGGTATTGGGCTAAAGCTGTTGCCGTTAACGGGAGGCCATCTTTTTTACGGATAAGTTTGTACAGTTTGTTTATGTTTCCGCCTGTGCCAATGGCAGTTACAGGCTGTTTTTGCGTCAAATGCTTCTCAATCCAGCCCTGCATTTCCATCCATTCTTCATCTTCAACAAGTCCTTCCAGCAAACGTACCGTACCAATGCGGAATGAACGTGAAGCCTCTATCTTATTCTGGCAGAATAAAGTGAGCTCTGTGCTTCCGCCGCCGACATCAATATATAAATAAGATACATTTGCCGGTAAATCCTCTGCAATATGCGTAGAGTAGATCATTTCCGCCTCCAGGTTGCCATCAATTACGCTTAATTCAATACCGGCTTTTTCGCGGATCTCAGCAACAATATCATCGGCGTTTACAGCTTCGCGCAGGGCGGAAGTAGCGCAGGCCATATAATCCTCAACCTTAAAAACATCTATCAGGTGCTTATAGGCGATCATTGTTTTTACAAGATCCTGACGGCGCTCACCGCTGATTTCGCCATTTTTAAACGAATCGGAACCCAGGCGCACGGGCATGCGCACCAATGATGCCTTATGGAAATTAACACCATCTTTATCTTCGGTAACGGTAGAAAAAAGCAGCCTTACAGCGTTGGAACCTATATCTATTGCAGCAAAATTCAATTTCTTATGTTTTTATTATCTGATGATTATTTTAGCAGTGCTTATGGTTTTCTTTACCACTTTTTCAACCGGCCTGGTTTCAGTTTCAGGCTCAGGCGAATCGTTTTCCGTAGCCTGCGAAATAACTTTTAAATGTTCGTAAAAATCTAACTGCGCACGTACCGAAGCATTTTCCGCAGCCTCCTTATATGCGTTGTTCTGATTTTTGTCCAATATACGCGCTTTGGTGTTATCAGCCAATTGTATCTGCAGGAAAGATTTCAGCTCCTTCTGTATGGTTTTGTCGTATATGGGGCAATCCACCTCAATCCGGTGATCGAGGTTGCGCGACATCCAGTCGGCCGAACCAAAGAATATTTTCTCCGCGCCTCCGTTGCCAAAAACAAAAATACGCGAATGCTCCAGGTATTTATCTATAATACTTATGGCTTTAATGTTTTCACTAACGCCTTTTACACCCGGCTTCAGCGAGCAAATGCCGCGCACAATAAGCTGAATGCGCACACCGGCCTGGCTGGCATCATACAGGCGCTGAATCATTTCCGGATCTACAAGGCTGTTCATTTTCAGAATCATGTACGCTTTTTTACCTTCTTTAGCGAAAGCTATTTCCTTATCAATAAGCTCATAAAAAGCGCTGCGCATATGGTACGGCGAAACCAGCAGGTTTTTATAAACGCTTGTTTTGAAGTTGTTCTCAAGGAAAGTAAATACCTGGTTCAGCTCCTGGCTTATAAGTTTGTTGCGTGTAAAAAGGCCATGGTCGGAATATAAACGCGAGGTATCTTCATTAAAATTACCGGTGCCAATGTAAGCGTACCTTACAATTGCGCCGCGCTCTTTACGGGTAATAAGGCAAATTTTGGCATGTACTTTTACCGATGGCACGCCAAATATTACTTTTGCGCCTTCTTCTCTTAACCTGTTTGCCCAGTAAATATTGTTTTCTTCATCGAAACGGGCCTGCAGCTCAAGTAAAACTGTAACCTGCTTGCCGTTTTTTACAGCGTTAATAAGCGCATTGGCTACGTTAGATGTCTGCGAAATTCTATACAGGGTTATTTTTATTGATGATACCAAAGGGTCGATTGAAGCCTCGCGAAGAAAATCAATAACATAATGAAAGCTCTGGTATGGGTAATGCAGCAGAATATCGCGCTTGCGCATAGCCATAAATATGCTTTGGTTATGGCCTATGTGCCTGTGCGGAATTGGTGCTACATCGGCATAGCGGAGATTTGCCGTGCCAATTTTAGGGAATTTTATAAAGTCCTTAAAGTTATGATAGCGCGCGCCGGGAATTACATTATCGCCACGGCGAAGGCCGAGCTTACGCAACAACATACGCAGCATTTCCTGCGGCATTTCATCGTCATAAATAAAGCGTATGGGCCGGCCGCGTTTGCGCTGCTTCAGGCTTTTTGATAGTTTCTGCACATAGCTTTCGCTGATGTCATCGTCAAGCGCCAGTTCGGCGTCGCGGGTTAGTTTTATGGTGTAAGCCTCGTACGTATCGAAACTGAAAATATGGAAAATCTCATCGAGGCAAAAACGTATAACATCATCCAGCAAAATAATATAGCTGTTGTCGCCATCCTTAGGCAAAACCAAAAAGCGCGGAACAGCATCGGTAGGCAGCTCAATAAGCGCGTATTTCTTTTTTATACGTTTTGTGCTGTGCGAAAGGCCAACCAGCAGGTAAATTATTTTATCGCGCAGCTCGGGGAATGCCGGAGCCGTATCAACCATTACCGGCACCAATGTAGGCCGTACCGTTTCGCGGAAGTAGTTACGTACGTATTTCCCCTGTGCTTTAGTTAGCTCTTTTTCGTTTACAATAAATATTTTGTGCTGGGCGAGCTCCTCCAGCAAATCGGTGTAAATATTATCGAACTTGTGGCGCTGCTTTAAAACTGTAGATTGTATTTTGGCGAGAATTTTTTTGGGTTTGCCACCAAGTATTTTTCCTGCGTTTTCGCCCAGGTCGGCCAGCCGGCGCAACGTAGCTACGCGTATGCGGAAAAACTCATCCATATTGGAAGAAAATATTCCCAGGAATTTCATCCGTTCGAGCAATGGCACACGCGGATCCTCAGCCTCCTGCAGCACACGGTCATTAAAAGCGAGCCAGCTTATATCGCGGTTGATGTATTTCGTCTTCTTGTTCGGCATGTATAAAATTCTGCATTCGATATGCAAATATCGGGTTGCGCAAATTAAGTAATCATTAACTTACATATATTATAATGCCGGAAAATGCTTTGTGGTTTTTTGATTTTGCAGAATGTGGGGGGATGAGTTATGAGTTATGGATTATGGATTATGGATTATGGATTATGGGTTATGGGTTATGGGTTATGGGTTATGGGTTATGGATGTTAGATGTTAGACAATAGATTTTGGATTATGAATTATTGATTTATGTTGTTTAGATAATAAAACGCTTACGATCAGGTTCTTGGGGCGATGCCCCAAGCTGTGAAAATCTCACCCTTACAGGATGTTAGTGCAAAGTGTTTTTAGCCATAGTGAGATATGGAAACTTTGCATAATTTAACTAAACGAAATGGAATTATGGATTATGGAAAATAGAAATGAGGAGTGGAAGTAACTGCAAACCATCTTACTTAATTAGTTTACATATATTAGCTATGCAAAAAATGCTTTGAATCAGTATTTTAAACCATACGCTACCCACAAAAAACTACTATAATCTAAAGTATATAATTCATAATTCATAATCCATTGTCTATAATCTATATTCTGGCTCCTGTCTCCTGGCTCCTAATATAAATTACTGATTACTGCATTTTTCGGGTACTTGATGCTGTATTCGAAGCTTATTGTTTTGGTTTCGCCGGGTTGTATGGTTACCGGCCAGCGCAGTTTTCCTGTTGCCGCATCAACCTCAGCTTTCGATGATTCTTTCAGCTCTATAGAAATATCTTTGTTTTGCGAAACCGGTATCTGGTCAATAATATCGGTAGTTATTGCGCGTGTTTTCGCGTTCCTTACAGTAATAACGTATGAGAAGGTTTCGGTTTTATTACTGCCAAGCATTTGTTTTTTGGAAGATGTTTTTACCTTGTTCCTTTCAACAATTATCTGCTTATCGGCGCCAAAAAACAGGTTCAGCGTATCGGCAGAAGCGTTAGGATCTACAAATGCTTTGCCTACGTATGTATTGCCCAGGAAAAGGCTCGCATCGCCGGGTAAAAGTCCAAAATCTTCCCAGCCGGTAACATTAGCTGTTAAATATGCTTGTTTCGACTGCCTTGGAAAGGCTGTATATTCAAACGTAGCAGGTAAGGTGGCGTGCTGTACGCGAACATGCCGGCCAACGCCATCCGACGGCACATCGTAACGCATATTTATTTCGAAATTTACATTGGTTGCCGTTTGTACCAGGTTGGTGTAGTTGGCAGTGTAATCTACAGATTTATCGCTGGCATAAATTTCATCATCTTTATAGCCAATATTATCCGCTTTTTTATAATTTCTCCTGTATGTACCTTCTGCATTTATGGCTGTATTGTTAAACTGCGGCGAGGGCTGGTAAATATTTACGTACCAGGTATTGAATTGCGGGCGCATGGCTGCGGTTGATGGCGTGCCGGTGGTTAGGGTAAGCTTTACATTTTTCCATTGCTCGCCGGTTTGCTGTTTTACAATAGCATCATAATTAAGTGCCAGCGGCTTGTTCATTTCATCGGCGCGCAGGGTATAGCTTGGCATCCAGCCGGCATTGCCTACAAAATACTGCAGCGTAAAATTAGTACGCGTATGCCCGCTGGAGCTAAGTTTCACTACAATTTCGCCCGATGGCATTTTGGTATTATAACCATCTATATTAAACTGGTTCTGCAGGTTTTTATACTTAACATTCAGCGCCGCTTCCTGTATATTCAGCTGCGATATTTTGTTACGCACCTGTATGGCCCGGTTCCGTATAAAATCCGCAGCGTCCTCAAGGTCTTCCACATATGCGCCTTTATCTATAGAAGGTATGCGGTGATTGGTACGCAGCATCTGTAACTCTTCCTCCAGGGTTGTACGCTCATTTTGCAGGTAACTTATTTTCATCTTTACCGAGTCTATCTCATTCTGCAAAATTTGCCCGGCAGCATTGTTCTCCTGCAGCTTAACATAGTTAATGCGGTAATTTACAGAGAGTATGGTGGCATCGCCGGTGCCTTCCAGCGCAATGCTCTTGTCATCTATATAGTTAGATAATCCCTCGATAACAAGCTCGGTATTGCCCGGTGTAAGCGTGGCCTGCACGTTGCGGCTAACCAACGCGCCCTGCAGATAAACCGTTACTTCGTTTATGGTTGATGTAACACGCTGCGCGCCAGCCGGCAATTGCATTGAAATAAAAATAAAAGCTATTGACTGAAGTATTTTTTTCATAACTTATATATGTGCGTTGTACTGCCGGTATATTACTGTTTATTGAATTTGCTGCCTTTTGCTTAACCACATTTTAAAGCAAATACAATACAAAGGTACGTATTTTGCTGTTGAGTGCTGAACGTAAAAATACCGGAATTACATATATTTACTTCGCAAAAAATGCTTTCGGCGGCAGCCCGTGCCATACGGCACAAAAAGCGCAGAATTGTAGTATATTCGCATATCCGTATCACTTTATTTTAACAGCAATTTTTTCATGAACAAGTTCGGCAAGCAGGTTCTTATTTTATTCGTTTTACTAACTGCCAATTATACAATGCAGGCACAAACACAGCTTATTCAACGAGTGGAAAAATCGCCCACACCGGCCGATTATACAATTCCATTTTCAAAATACAAACTCTCCAATGGCCTTACACTTATTGTGCATGAAGACCATTCCGACCCGATTGTGCATGTGGATGTAACTTACCACGTAGGTTCCGCGCGCGAGGAAATCGGCAAGTCGGGTTTCGCGCACTTTTTTGAGCATATGATGTTCCAGGGCTCCAAGCACGTGGGCGATGAAGAGCATTTTAAAATAATTACAGGCGCAGGCGGAAGCATGAACGGTACAACCAACCGCGACAGGACGAACTATTATGAAACAGTGCCTAAAAATTACCTGGAAACGGCACTATGGCTTGAGGCCGATCGCATGGGTTTTTTCCTTGATGCCATAAGCCAGAAGAAATTTGAAGTACAACGCGCAACCGTAAAAAATGAAAAAGGGCAGAATTACGAGAACCGCCCCTATGGTATGGTTGGCGAAATAAGTGCTAAAAGCTTTTACCCGTATGGCCACCCATACTCCTGGCCTACAATTGGCTATGTAGAAGACCTTAACAGGGTAGGAGTAGATGAGCTGAAGAAGTTTTTCCTGCGCTGGTATGGCCCTAACAATGCTATTGTAACCGTGGGCGGCGATGTAAATACCGAAGAAGTGGTGAAAATGGTGGAAAAATACTTCGGCCCCATACCGCGCGGACCGGAAGTTTATAAAATGAATCCGGAAACTTTTACACTTGGTAAAGATGACCGCTATATATCATATGAAGACAATGTACGTTTCCCGATGCTGCGTATGGCGTTTCCATCAGTGCCAACTTACCACCAGGACGAAGCCGCACTGGATATACTCGCGGAAATTATGGGCCAGGGCAAAAACTCCATACTGTACCAGAATTTTGTAAAAACCCGTAAAGCGGTGCAGGCAAGCGCCAGCAACCCAACTGCTGAGCTTGCAGGCGAGTTTAGCTTCACCGTACTTGCCTTCCCCGATACCAAATTAAGTGAAACCGAGACGCTTTTAAGAAAATCTATTGAAGAGTTTATTACCCGCGGCATAACAGATGAAGATCTGCAGAAAGCAAAAGCCACCCGCGAGGCAAGCGCAGTTTACGGACTGGAGAGTGTACGCGGAAAAGTTACCCAGCTTGCATCTTATGAGTTTATGCTGGGTAACCCTAATTATATTATAGATGATGTTACCCGTTACCAGCAAGTTACAAAGGAAGATATCATCCGCGTATATAAAACATATATTCAAAACCGGAAAGCTTTAGTACTAAGTGTATATCCCAAAGGCAAGAAAGATCTCATCAGCAAGCCCGATAATTTTACACCCGGCGGAGACACATCAAAAGTACAGCATGCCAGTTTAAGCCTTGAGCCGCGGCCGGTGAAAGATAATTTTAACAGGGCAAAAAGGCCTAAAGTAGCGGCAAGTCCTGTAGTATCGGTGCCGCCAAAGTTCGAAGTCAGCCTGCCAGGGCCATTCAGCGTAATGAAGGTTATAGGCACAACTAACCGTGAGGTGCCGGTGGTTTATATGAAGTTTAACATAAAGGCCGGCCATGTTATGCAGCAAAAAGGCCGCGAAGGCATAGCGTACCTGTTAACACGTATGATGCGCGAATCGACTATAAGTTATAGCGCGGAGAAGATAGAGCAGGAGCTGGATAAGCTTGGCAGCCACGTAGATGTAAGCCTCAACCGCGAAAATATTGAGGTAAGCGTAACATCATTAACACGCAACCTGGAGCAAACCCTAAAACTGGTTAATGAAATAATGCTTCACCCAAAATTTAACGATGAAGAATTTAACCGCGTTAAAAAACAGCAGCTTGAGTATATCGCCAACCAGAGTAATTTGCCCGATGCCATTGCTAACCAAACTTTTAACCAGCTGCTTTATGGTGCTGATAACATACTCGCAACATCTATATATGGAACAACAAAAAGTGTTGAAAGCCTAACTATAAGCGATGTAAGAGGCTACCATAACCAGTATTTTACAGCAGCCAATACAAGTATAATTATCAGTGGCGATGTTGATGAACATGCAGCGAGAAATATGTTGTCGCCTTTTATGACTATGCGCCCAATGCCAGCGGCACAGCTGCCTGCACTCGGCGACTTCGCAAAAATTGAAAAAACAAAAATTTACCTGGTAAATAAAGAAGGCGCTCCGCAAAGCGAGCTAAGGGTTGGCTACCTCGCCATGCCTTACGATGCAACCGGCGAATATTACAAGGCTTCGCTGATGAACTATGCCTTAGGAGGCGCTTTCAACAGCCGTATAAATCTTAAGCTTCGCGAAGAAAAAAAATATACTTACGGCGCACGAAGCTCATTTAACGGCACACATATACAGGGACCGTGGCGCGTAGCTACCGGCGTACGTGGCGATGTTACGGACAGCGCTGTAGCTGAAATACTTAAAGAAATAACAAATTACCGCGAAAAAGGTATAGATAAAGAAGAGCTTACATTTACCAAAAACTCCATTTTGGAGCAGGAAGCGCTTAAATATGAAACGAATAGCCAGAAAGCAGGGTTTCTTGAAAGAATGCATGAGTATAAACTGGACAATAACTTTGTTAAAGAACAGGCTAATATACTTAAAAAGCTGAAACGCAAAGATATAAACAAGCTTGCCGAAAAGTACTTGCCTTTAGATCGTATGGCCATTGTTGTAGTTGGCGATGCTAAATCGGTAAGGCCGGGGCTGGAAAAGCTGAATTATGAGGTTGTAGAGATGGATATGTCATCCATAGGCCTCAAAACCAAATAAGCCAAAGCCAGCTGAAGTATTTTTGCGGTAAGGTATATATGGTGAAACAGAGAAATACTTTAAAGATTAATAGCATGATGCACAGGTTTAGTTTTCTGATTATAATGCTTTTTGCTGCTCTGCCATTTTTTGGCAATGCGCAGGATGATCCAATAAAATGGACTACCGAGGCCAGAAAAACAGGACCAAATGAGTACGAACTGGTTTTTACGGCAGCGCTCGATAAAGGCTGGCATGTTTACTCGCAGTTTATAGATGAAGGCGGCCCGGTACCAACCACTTTTAGCTTCGATAAGGGCAAGTACGAGAAAAAAGGCAAAGTAGAGGAAAAAGGCCATGCCGAGAAAATATATGATAAAGGCTTTGAGATGAACCTGGTTTATTTTTCGGGCAAAAGCGATTTTGTGCAGCGGGTGAAAATTACCGGCCCCACACAGGCTATTACCGGCAACTTTGAGTTTATGGTTTGTAACGATGAAATGTGCCTTCCACCAAAAAAAATAGATTTTTCCTTCCCGGTACAGTATGAGTCCGGCACAAAGTAATAACTTAACAATGGCAAAGTATTTTTTAACAAGTGCTGATATGCGGAAGCCTTTGCTGGCCATCATATTACTGCTGATTGCTAATTTCCCGGCCAGGGCGCAAATACATGATCCTATAAAATGGAGCATGGAAGCCAAAAAAACAGCCGTAAATGAGTACGACCTTATTTTTAAAGCAAAGCTCGATGACGGCTGGCATGTTTATTCGCAATTTGTTGATGATGGTGGCCCAACTGCAGCGCGTTTCAGTTTTAACAAGGGTAATTTCCAAACAATTGGTCCGGTAAAAGAAGTTGGCAAGGCTGAAAAGAAATTCGATCCTAACTTTGAAATGAATGTGATCTACTTTGAAAAAAAGGTAGATTTTGTACAAAAAGTTAAACTAACCGGCCCGGCCGAAAAAATTACCGGCACTTTTGAATTTGGCGTTTGTACAGATCAGATGTGCCTTCCGCCTGATGAAAGAGAATTTACTTTTACTGTTGCTTACGATAAGAATGCTGCTGCACCAGCCGGCATAGCACAGAACAATGATGCCGTAATTACTGAAACAGATAAGCTACTCGGTACGCTTACTCAATCGCCGGGAATACTTGGTGGTAAGAATGCGCAGATGCAAACGCCAACAAAATGGAGTTATAGCGTATTAAACACCGGTAAAGATGAATATGAGCTACGCTTTACAGCTGATATTGAGCCAGGATGGCATATTTACGGTATGGAAAAAACGCGTGAAGATGGGCCAACCCAGACAAGTTTTAGTTTTACTGAAGATAAAAATGTACAGTTTGTAGGTAAAACCGAATCGCTTACCAAAGCTCGGAAAGTTTACGACAGCGTTTTTAAATTTGATATTTATAAAATAAGCAACAAAGCGGAATTTGTACAAAAGGTAAAGCTTTTAAAACCGGTAAGAAATATAACCGGTACATTGGCCTACATGACCTGTAACGATGTGCAATGCATACCTGGCGAGGCTGAATTTACTTTTACAATTGATGAAAATGCGGCTGTTGTGCCATCAAAATCAACTGTTGATGCAGCGCCTAAAGCCTTATTGTTCTCCATCTTCGGACAAGGATTTGCAGGCGGATTATTGGCATTGCTTACGCCTTGTGTATTCCCTATGATTCCGCTTACGGTTAGCTTTTTTACCAAGAAAGGTAACAATCAACGCACAAAGAGCATAACAAGCGCGGTATTATTCGGATTATCCATTATTGGTATTTATGTAGGGTTAGGCTTCCTTATTTCGCTTATATTTGGTTTTGATGCGCTGAACAATATAGCCAGTAACTTATACCTTAATTTTATATTCTTCGCCTTATTCTTCATTTTTGCCTTGTCATTTTTAGGGGCTTTTGAAATTACTTTGCCTTCATCTTGGGCAAATAAGGCTGATGAGCAGTCAGAAAAAGGCGGTATGATAGGTATATTTTTCATGGCATTTACCCTTGCTATTGTTTCATTCAGCTGTACAGGTGTAATTATCGGTTCTTTATTGGTTGAGGCAACAAAAGGCGGCTATTCCGGGCCTGTTACCGGCATGTTTGGTTTTGCAATTGCACTGGCATTGCCTTTTACATTATTCGCAGTATTCCCTAGCTGGATGCAGAGCCTTCCAAAATCTGGTGGCTGGTTGAATTCTGTAAAAGTAGTATTAGGTTTTATTGAGCTTGCCCTTGCTTTTAAGTTCTTATCCACGGCAGATCTTATTGGTCACTGGGATTTCTTCAAGCGCGAATATTTCCTGGTATTATGGATAGTAATTTTCGTACTGATGGGCTTTTACCTTTTAGGTAAGCTTAAATTTAGCCATGATAGTGATGTGAGCTATATTAGCGTTCCGCGTTTGCTGCTTGCTTTATTATCATTTGCTTTTGCTATTTACATGGTACCCGGTTTGTGGGGTGCTCCAGTAAAATTGCTGAGCGGTTTGGCGCCACCATTGAACTATACCGAAGGCTGGTTCATAGGCTCCGGAAGTCAACATGCCGCATCTAATGTTGCAGATGAAGATAGACCGAAAATAAATGCAACACTTTTCCATGCACCACATGGCTTAACAGCATATTTTGATTATGATGAAGCACTGGCCGTGGCTAAACGTCAGAATAAGCCAATAATGATAGATTTTACCGGCCTGGCATGTGTTAATTGCAGGCGGATGGAAGATAATGTTTGGCCTGACGAGCGGGTAATGAGTAAGCTGAAGAATGATTATATTCTTGTACAGCTTTATGTTGATGACAAGACAAGTTTGCAGGAGGAAGAGCACTATGTTTCAAAATTCAGCGGAAGAAAAATAAATACAATTGGTAAAAAATGGAGCGATTTGCAGGCATCAAAATACAATACAAACTCGCAGCCGTTTTATGTGCTTTTAGATCATAATGGTAATTTACTGGCTGAACCGAGAGGCTACGATGCAGATATTGAGGCCTTTGCAGGCTTTCTTAATGAAGGTTTAGCTAAATTCAAAAGTAAAAAATAAAACTAAAGTATTTTTGGGCTTGCTTATATATTGCAGGCGAAATAAGATATCCGGATGGAAAGAATTAAGGCGCATTTATTAGAGGCTGCTGAGATATTACGGCAATTTTATAGTGATGAAAAGAATATTCGCGCTATTTGCGACGCCGGTGAAATAATGTCAGCTTCTATAAAGAATGGCGGTAAAATAATCAGCTGCGGCAATGGCGGTTCACTTTGTGATGCCATGCATTTTGCTGAAGAGCTCAGCGGCAAATTCCGAAACGACAGGCCTGCTTTACCAGCGATAGCCATTTCAGATGCATCGCACATTAGTTGCACAGCTAATGATTTTGGTTACGAATATGTTTTTTCGCGCTATGTGGAGGCACTTGGCCGGCCGGGCGATGTATTGCTTGCCATTTCTACTTCGGGTAATTCTGAAAGTGTGCTGCAGGCTATAAACGCCGCTAAAAAAAACAATATGAAAGTGGTTGGATTAACAGGCAAAGGCGGCGGTAAAATGGCTTCCTTATGTGATGTAGAGATCCGCGCGCCGGAAACAGAGTATTCTGACAGGGCGCAGGAGATCCACATAAAAGTAATACATGCTTTGCTGGATAATATTGAATTCGCTTTGCGCTAGCCGGTGTTAAATAACTTAAGCTATTTCTACACACATATAATAACATTTCACGATAAATATTTCCGCAACGAAAATGCGTAAATTTGCGTTTTAATTTAAATTTCCAAATAAGCAATATTATGATTACCATTACAGATAAAGCAAAGAACAGGTTAATTGCATTGCGCGCAGAAGAAGGCCGTACAGCGGATCATTTTCTACGTGTTGGTGTAGAAGGCGGCGGTTGTTCCGGCCTTTCTTACAAGCTGGGTTTCGATACAGAGATGAAAGACGGCGACCAGGAATTCATAGATAACGATTTTAAGATCGTAGTAGATATGAAAAGCTTCCTTTACCTGGCCGGTACAGAACTGCATTTTAGCGATGGATTAAATGGCAAAGGTTTCGAGTTCCACAACCCGAATGCAACACGCACTTGCGGGTGCGGCGAAAGTTTCGCTGTATAGTACTGAAGTATTTTTTAGCAAACTGATATATGGAAAATCCTGCCTCGGCAGGATTTTTTTATGGCTTTATTTCAACGGTTTGCAGTGCTTTATACATCTTCGGGATAAATGAATCGCAGTTTGAAGCAGCACATTCGAACTCTATATTTATAATACTATTTTTATTTCTTATTCTGCAAATTAGTATTTTAGGGCGAACCTTTATTTTATATAGAGGAGGGTAAAGTATTCCGCTTTCAAATGGCGTAATTATTGTTTCAAGCTGATTTATCGAATCTATGTAAGTATGTTTAAATTCCTTTTCTAATTCATTTATTCGATCCTTATTTCTCTTAAGCAATTCTTGTTTCATGTATTCGTACATCTCGATGTCTTTGATTTGACAGCTTTCGTCGCATGAATGTGAGATCGTTATAGCATAAATTGAATCAATATATTTGTAATAGGAACGCCCATTTTCTTTTATAATTGGGAATGTTGAATTCTGTATACGATACTTAAAGTCAGTATAGCAAGTATCCACTTCACTTTTATCGATCCATTGATAAAACGTATCAAACTCGTCCGGCAATCTAATCGTCAAAACTCCTAAACCATTATCCAGCTTTACAGTTCTTTTTGGCCAGGTGAGTTCTTCAATATGAGGCTTTTTTGGATGATCACAGGCAGTGAAAATGATTATCAGAAGAAGGAAAATCAAAATGCGCATATATGGTTAACGCAAAAAATGCTTTAATGGTCTTAATCTCGATTAATAGGATTTTAGGATTAACATGATTTTTAATTAATTCAGTTCATCCTAAAATCACGTAAATCAAGATGGAGACAAAAACAAAATAGGGACAGGTCGCGACCTGTCCCTACCAAAACTATCTGCTAAAATTAAGTTTATTTCAAACGCTCGCGCAAATCCAACCTATGTTTCCGCGCAGTATCTTTCGCGATATCATAACCCGCATCAGCATGGCGGATTACGCCCATTCCCGGATCATTCCTTAATACTCGTTTCAGACGGATTTCTGCTTCTTCGGTTCCATCGGCAACAATTACCATTCCCGCATGTATTGAGTAGCCAATACCAACGCCGCCGCCATGATGAACACTTACCCAGCTTGCACCGCCGGCAGTGTTTATCAGAGCATTTAAGATCGGCCAGTCGGCAATCGCATCGCTGCCATCCATCATGGCTTCGGTTTCGCGGTTTGGCGATGCAACTGAACCGGTATCCAAATGGTCGCGGCCAATAACAATTGGAGCTTTTACTTTTCCTTCTTTTACCAGTTTATTGAATGCAACGCCAGCTTTTTCACGATCGCCTTGCCCGAGCCAGCAAATACGCGCCGGTAATCCCTGGAAAGCAATACGTTCCTGTGCCATTTTTATCCATCGCGCAAGTGCCTTATCTTCAGGAAATAACTCTAGAATCAACTCATCTGTAACACGGATATCATCCGGATCGCCGCTCAAAGCTGCCCAGCGGAATGGTCCTTTACCCTCGCAAAAAAGCGGACGAACATAAGCCGGTACAAAACCCGGGAAATCGAAAGCATTCTTCACGCCATGTTCCAGCGCGCGGCCACGTAAATTATTTCCATAATCGAAAGTGATACTTCCACGGCGCTGCATTTCCAGCATCAGTTCCACGTGTTTCGCCATGCTGTCATAAGCCAAAGCAATATATTTTTCAGGATTTTCAGCACGTAAAACATTGCCTTCTTCAACACTCATATTTTGCGGTAAATAGCCATTTATTGGATCGTGCGCGGAAGTCTGGTCGGTTAATAATTCAGGAATAATATTTCTTGTTAAAAGCCTTTCCAACAAATCGATAGCGGTACATAAAACACCGATGGAAATAGCTTCGCCGTTCTTTTTCGCTTCCAGAGCGCGGTCAATCGCCTCATCAATATCCTTGAAATAAATATCTAAATATCTGGTGTCGATTCGTTTCTGTATGCGCCATTCTTCCACTTCTGCACAAAGCGCAACACCTTCATTCATCGTAATGGCCAAAGGTTGCGCGCCGCCCATTCCGCCTAAACCTGCTGTTACAGAAATGGTATTTTTTAATGTCCCGTTGAAATCTTTATTCGCGGCAGCAGCAAATGTTTCGTACGTTCCCTGTACAATTCCCTGAGAGCCAATGTAAATCCAGCTTCCGGCAGTCATTTGCCCGTACATGATCAGGCCTTTCTGGTCCAGCTCGCGGAAATAATCGAAAGTAGCCCATTTCGGCACAAGCATGCTGTTGCTGATGATTACGCGCGGTGCGTCTTTGTGCGTTTGAAGGATTCCAACCGGTTTTCCACTTTGTACAACCAAAGTTTCATCATCTTCCAGATCCTTCAAAGCCTTCAGCATCAACTCTAAACTCTCAGGATTTCTTGCTGCTTTTCCTGAGCCTCCGTAAACAATCAGTTCTTCAGGTTTTTCTGCAACATCAGGATCTAAATTATTGAGCAACATTCTGTACGCCGCTTCCTGAATCCAGCCTTTGCAGTTGAGTTCTGTGCCGTGTGGCGCGTGAAGGTTTTTAAGGTCTAAACTTGTTTCTTTTATGTTCGATGTTTCCATTGTATTTGTATTTGGCCCCACTCAAACCCTGTCCCAAAGAGGAGGGCTTTTCGTGCAGCGGTTACTTGAAATTTAAAGCATTTTTTGACAATATGATATATGGATTTTCAATAAATTTACAATCATAAATTAAGTTAAAATTAACAGTCGGAGCTCCAAAGCCCTCTCCAACGGGGAGGGTTTGGGTGGGGCAACTAAAACAACCCGCTTCTTTCTCTTTCGATTTTATTAATTATATCACCCAGATGCTCCGGATTTTCTGCAAAGTTACAATCATCTACGTTAATCACTAATAAGCGATTGCCGGTATATGCATTTGCCCAATCTTCATAACGCTGGTTGAGCTTTTTGAGGTAATCTAATCGGATAGAATCCTCGAATTTCCTGCCGCGTTTTTGAATCTGGTTTACCAAAGTTGGGATTGTTGCGCGAAGATAAATCAGCAGATCCGGCGCCTGGATTTGCGATTGTATGGTTTGATAAAGATTCTTATACGTATCGAAATCGCGGCTGTTCATCAAACCCATATCATGAAGATTGGGTGCGAAAATGTGTGCATCTTCATAAATGGTTCTGTCCTGGATTACACTTTGCTCGCCATTGCGAATTTCTAGTATCTGCTGGAAACGGTTGTTAAGGTAAAATATCTGCATGTGGAAACTCCAGCGCTGCATATCCTGGTAGAAATCATCTATATACGGGTTATTTTCTACTTCCTCGAAATGTGGTTGCCAGCCGTAATGTTTTGCCAGTAAAGTAGTTAGCGTGGTTTTTCCCGCGCCAATATTACCGGCAATGGCTATGTGTTTGAAATCTTTATCTTTTTGTTTCTGAGGCATTTCTTTGAATTGAAGAATTGGAAGATTGAAAAATGGTAAAATTCCAATTCGCTTACAACAAAAATACAAGATTTCTCCTTAGTTCGCGCAGCCCAATGCTAAAGCAAAGGGCAATGAAATTTCGTTCGGCGCAAAATTATTTGTATAGCGCAATTCACTTGCTTTGGGCTTCAGCCCATAGTAATCTAAAGCATTTTTTGAAGAAGTGAGATATGGAAACCTGTATATTCTAATTTGCACAATTTAGTCCGGGATTCCGGGTCAAGCCCGGAATGACGTAAGTTGTTCGAAAACTTCGGTTGGACTGAATAGCGCCTCGTCCTTAACCGTCATTCCGGGCTCGACCCGGAATCCCCAACAGTCGAAGTGGAATTTGATTTTTTACAGACTTTTCAGGATCAAAATTATCTAAATCTTCGCTGGCCATAACTCTTGATGCGTAATGCGCAGCCCCGCCTTTTTTGGTTCTGGCAAACTCAGCAAGTGCAACGCCGCCTATTATTCCAGTTAAAACAATAATTCCCCAAAGAACATAACCCCAAACTCCATCAACAGAAGCAGAAACCAGTCCGCCAATTACAATACTGGTGAGAATTGGAGAAGCGGCCAACTGAAGCCAGAAAACAAACACGGTAAAGTTTTCAAATCCTTTTACAAATTTGTCTTCAGCTTTCATTTCATAAAAATTAGTAAATTAAAACTTTCGGAAACCAACTACTTCACGTACTTCATCAATAACTTTTTGCGCGCTCACGTAAGCTTTTTCAGTACCTTCTTTTATCACTTTACGGATGTAAGCATCATCATTACTAAGCGCTTCTATCTTTTCACGGATGGGCGCTAAATAGTTTGTCATATCTTCGGCGAGCTGTTTTTTGAGGTCGCCGTAGCGGATGGTCATGTTGTTGTATTGCTCCTCGAAATGCGCGATGGTTTCCGGCTTGGAAACATGCTCCATCAAAGTAAAAATATTAGCTACGCCTTCCGATTTTTTTTGGTTTGGTTCGGTTGGGCCGGTATCTGTGGTGGCGCGTTTTATCTTTTTCTCAATTTCTTTTGGGCTATCTTTCAGGTAAATAGCAGAGCTTTCATCATCGCTTTTGCTCATTTTTCCGGCGCCATTCAATCCCGGAACTTTTACCAGTTTATTGCCAAAATTAAATGCAACCGGTTCAGGGAAAACTTCATTCTTATAAACAGAATTGAACCTGCGGGCGAAAACACGCGTCATTTCCAGGTGCTGTTCCTGGTCCTTGCCAACCGGTACTTTTGTGCCCTTGTGAATAAGAATATCCGCAGCCATCAAAGTCGGGTAAGTAAGCAGACCGGCATTTACGTTATCAGGGTGTTTCTTTACTTTCTCCTTGAATGTTGCAACGCGCTCTAATTCACCTTTATACGCATGCATGTTCAGGAAAAGATACAGCTCGGAAATCTGCGGCAAATCGCTCTGGCGGTACAAAGTCATTTTCTCAGGATCCAATCCAGCCGCCAAGTATTCTATGATTACATTTTTTACATTCTGGTGCAAATCGGCCGGATTCGGGTGCGTAGTAAGCAAATGCAGATCGGCAATGAAAAAATAACATTCATGCGTTTCCTGCATCTGTACGAAATTTTTCAGCGCACCGAGATAATTTCCCAAATGTAAAAAACCTGTTGGCCGCACGCCGCTAACTACTATTTCCTTGAAAGACATCGAACTAAAGAATTATGAATTATAAATTATGAATTATAAATGGTTTCGAGTTGCGCATATCTCCAGCCCAAATTCCATATATAGAATTGGCGAAAAATGCTTTGAATATGAATTCATTCGCAACGCATTGCGGAATTCATAATTCATAACTTATAATTTATAATTCAAATGTAATTTGCGACAAATTTACACACGATGCACTTTTTTCAGCGGCTTTATTATTTTTATTTCTATGCCTTGCTGGCGTTGCTTTTCGTGTTGCTGTATCCGGCTTTCTTTTTCTTGCTGAAAAATCCGGAAAATCATCCCAAAGCGCATCAGGTTCGGAAGTTCGGCTGTAAGGTTTTGCTTTTTCTTACGGGAATTCGTTATAAGATTGAAAAACAGGGCGATATAGATTTCAAACAGACCTATATTATAACGCCAAATCATACCAGTAACCTGGATATTTTTGTACTTCTGGCTGCGCTTCCGGGTTATTTTTGTTTCATGGGAAAAGCGGAACTGGTCGCGATTCCATTATTCGGGATTTCGTTTAAAAAAGGTTTGGATATTGAAGTAGAACGTGGCAGTACAGAAAACAGCGCGCTGGCGTATAAACGTACGGTTACAGCGCTGCGTGCTGGAAAAAGTGTGGTGATTTTCCCCGAAGGAGGCATTTTTCCGAACCCGCATATATTGCATCCATTTAAGGAAGGTGCTTTCAGGATTGCCATCAAGCAGAAGACGCCTATTTTGCCGATTGTGCTTCCCGATAACCATAAACTGCTGCCGGATGAAGAAAAGCGCGCCAAAGCTGGGAAAATTCGTATAATTTTGCATAATCCTGTGGAAACTTCCGCATTGGCCGCAACCGATTCTGAAAGTTTGAAGGAGCAGATTTACCAGTTAATAGCAAAAGATATTTCGTAAAAATGAACATAGATAAAGCCACCGTTGAGCGTGTTGCCAATCTCGCACGATTGAGTTTCACCGAGGAAGAAAAGGCAAAAGTGCAGGCCGAAATGACCAAGATCGTCAGCTTCATCGAGAAAATGAATGAGCTTGATACTGAAGGTGTTGAGCCATTGATTTTTATGAGCGATGAAATTAACGCTTTCCGTGAAGACAATGCTTACACCGAAATCACCAAAGAAGAAGCCCTGAAAAACGCGCCACAAAAAGACAGCGATTATTTCAAGGTTCCGAAGGTGATTGAGCGGGAGTAACCCCACCTAAATCCTCCCCCAAGGGGAGGACTTTTCGTGCAACGGTTGCTTTTGATGCAAAGCATTTTCTGGAAATTGTCGATATGCATTTTCTTTGAAGCGATAAAATTGGAATAAACCAAAATAAAACAGTCGGAGCTCCCAAGTCCTCCCCTTGGGGGAGGATTTAGGTGGAGTTTGAAAGCATTTTTTGAGAAAGTCATATATGTAAAAAGCATTTGCGAATTCCCGAATTGGCTAATTTGCTAATTGAAAAATGGAGCCTGTAATCAAAACCGAAAACATTTCCCGCGTGTACAAAATTGGTACAGTGGAAATTCGTGCGCTTCAAACTATTACGTTGAGCAT